>PHBI01000221.1 GCA_002841945.1 Deltaproteobacteria bacterium HGW-Deltaproteobacteria-14 | reverse complement strand
GCGGCTCCCCCCCGCGTCGACCGCGTCGACATCTCTTTGCGCGCCGGCCGCCGCTGCGGTCCCCGCCGACGCGCCGGCCCCGACGCCCGAAAACCGCGATGAGGGCGAAAAGTAGGCTTGACGAGTACCGGGTGGAGCGATACTAACCGCTCCACCTGACCGCGCGAGAGTGGCGGAATTGGTAGACGCGCTAGGTTGAGGGCCTAGTGAGCACTAGCTTGTGGGGGTTCGAGTCCCCCCTCTCGCACCATGAAGGCCCCAGGGCAATGCCCTTCGGGGCCTTCACCATTTCTGACGCCCGACGCACCGCGTCGCCGGAGCCGCACCTGACCTCGCTCCCCCGTGTCCGCTCGCTGCTGATGGCCCTCGCGCTCGCGCTGGTGACCGTCGGCGCTTGCCAGCAGCCCGAGGGCGTGATCGAGGACGCGGTCGCGGCGGCGCAGGCGGGAGATCGCGCGGGCTACGCGGCGTGCTTCACGACGCGCTCGCGGCCGATCATCGAGGCGTTCTGGATGGCGACCGACGAGAACAACCCGCCGCTGGGGGCGCTCGGCGCGGGCGACGTGCAGATCCGCGGGGTCGTGGTCTCGAAGGACCGCAACCGCGACGTCGAGCGCGCGATCGTCAGCGTCGACGAGGGTGGGGACCGGATCCGAGTCGTACTGCATCGCACAGGCGGCAACTGGCGCATCGATCTGCTCGATACTGAGAGCATGATGATGTCCGGCTCGCCGTTGAGATAGTGCGACGCACAAGCATGGAACGGCCCCCCCTGGGGGGGCGACTCGAGCGAGCGCGACCGCGCCCCTTTTCGGCCCGGGCGGATTCGGCTAGGGTCGCGGTCATGAGAAGCACACGGGCAACATGGTGGTCCGCCCTCCTCCTCGCGCTGGCCTTCACGGCGTGCACCGATCCGCCGGAAGAGCGCTTCAACCAAGCGCTGGCCGCCGCGGACCAGCAGGAGGTCGAGCGGTTCCGCACGTTCTTCACGCGACAGTCGGTGGACCTGCTGCGCGGCATGGAGACGGCGGGCAAGCGGTCGCGGCTGTACTACATCAGGGACGCGACGAAGCTGATGCCGAAGGGCGATCTGGAGAACGTGAACGTGCAGAACAACTTCGCGGTGCTGACGTTCAAGGTCCGGGGCGCCAAAGAGGACGTCTGGATGTTCTTCGAGGACGGCGAGTGGAAGATCGACGTGACCTCCCTGCCCTCCTTCTGGGCGGGGCTCGCGCGATGAAGGTCGTGACGATGGCTGGCAAGGGACGGTTCGTGTTCGGGCTCCTCGCGACCCTCGCCCTCGGGGGGCTCGCCGCGTGTGATCCAGGCCCGAGCGAGGTCTACTACAGCATGTCGACGGCCGCTGAGATGGGCGACCTCGACGGCTTCCTCGCGGGCTTCACGAAGGAGTCGCAGCCGCTCATCAAGGCCCAGATCAGCCTCAGCGAGGCCTACGATCAGAAGGCCGACAACCCGGTTCGGCAGCTGGTCTTCGACTCGGTCGACGGCGTCACGACCGAGGACGACTCCGCCATCCTCGAGGTGTCGAGCGGCGGCCGGAACCAGAAGATCAAGATGATCAAGACCGACGACGGCTGGCGGATCGACACCAAGGTGCTCGCCGAGTACTGGGAAGACCTGAAGAAGAACCGCTAGGACGTTGCCCCGGAGCCGAGCTCCCGGGCGCGCGGGCGGTCAGCGGCGGCGCTTGAAGCGGCGACGCAGCGAGCGCCAGATGCCCGCGAACTCGTTGGCCTTGAGGAGCGCGCAGGCGCCGATGTAGCTCGCCGACGCGATGACGACGACGCCGAGGACCCAGAAGAGCAGCAGCCAGCGCCGCTCGACCGACGCGGCGGGCCACACGAGGTCCCAGACGACCACCGCGCCGACCATGGCCGCCGTCGCGACCAGCATCCGCGCGATGCGCCCGAACACCGGGGCGAGCCCGAGCGGCCCGAGGCGGCGCCGCAGCAGCCACACGAACAGCGCCGTGTTCACCGCCGACGCGACGCTGCCCGCGAGCGCGATCCCGCCGTTCCCCAGCGGCACCGCGAGGGCATAGCAGAGCGCGATGTTCACGACGGCCACGATGGCCCCGACGATCGTCGGGGTCTTCATGTCCTTGTAGGCGAAGAACACCTGCTGGAGGATGCGGGCCTGGCCGATGAACAAGAGCCCCATCGCGTGGAACTGCAGCGCGAACGCCGTCTGCGCCGTGGACGCGGCGTCGAACTCGCCGGACTGAAAGAGCAGGCGGATGATGGTCGGCCCGACCACGATGAGCCCCGCGGTCGCCGGCAGCGTGACGAAGGAGATGAGCCGCGCCGAGTAGCCGAGCGTCTCCTTGACCGCCTCGTCGTCGCCGTCCGCCGTGTGCTCCGACAGGCTCGGCAGGATGACCTGGGCGACCGAGATGACGAAGAGCCCGAGCACCAGCTCCTGCAGGCGCACGCTGTACTGCAGCGACGCGATGGAGCCGCCCTCGAGCCCCGAGGCGATGAGCTGGCTGACGAAGACGTTGATCTGGTACACGCCCGCCGCGAAGATCCCCGGCCCCATGATGCGCGCGACCCGCCGGACCCCCGGGCCAAAGGTGAAGTCGATGCCCCAGCGGTTCGGGGTGTGCTTGAACAGGTACGGGATCTGAAAGATGATCTGCAGCACGCCGCCGACCAGAAAGCCGATCACGAGTGCGTAGGACGGGTCCGCCACCACCCCGGCGAAGGCGATCGTGCACGCGATGATGGCGAGGTTCAGCAGCACCGGCGTGAAGGCCGACGGGCCGAAGATCTTGTGCGCGTTGAGCACCGCCTGGATCATGGCCGCGAGGCTCACGAACGTCAGGTACGGCCACATCAGCTCGGTCAGCGCGATCGTCAGCGCGACCTTGCCGGGCACCTCCCGAAAGCGCGACGAGAAGAACGTCTCGATGAGCCACGGCGTCAGGATCACCCCGAGGATCGTCACCGCGACGACGACCAGGGTCATGAGCGTGAAGAAGCGCGACAGGAACTGCCGCGTCTCCTCCTTGTCGCCGCGCCGCAGGTACTCGGTGAAGACCGGGATGAAGGCCGCGGTCGTGGCGCCCTCGGCCAGCAACCGCCGCAGCAGGTTCGGGATCGTCGCGGCGAGCCCGAAGGCGTCCGACGCCGCCCCGGTGCCGATGTAGATGGCGCGCACCTGCTCGCGCACGAGCCCGAGGACCCGCGAGACCAGCGTCATCACCGTCATCACGCCGGCCGAGCGCAGGATCGACCGGTTGGCGCGAGCGTGGCGCGTGGGGTCGAGCGGGGGCGGCGGCGCGGGCGCCGGGAGCTCGTCAGCCATCGCGGGGCTCGGGCGCCGGGGCGCCGCCGAGGTGCGCCTTGGCGGCCTCCCACAGGGCGTCGAGCTCGGCCGCGTCCACCTCATCGAAGGCGCGCCCGGACGCGCCGAGGGCGGACTCCACGTGGCCGTAGCGGGCGAGGAAGCGGTCGGTCGCGCCGTCGAGCGCCTCCTCGGGGTGGACACCGAGGTGCCGCGCGACGTTGACCACCGCGAACAGGAGGTCGCCGAGCTCGGCCGCGACCCGCGCGCGCCGCCGCGCCGCGTCCGGATCGGGCGCCGCCAGCTCGGCCCGCAGCTCGGCCGTCTCCTCGTCGATCTTGGCCAGGGGGCCCTCCACCGACGGCCAATCGAAGCCGACCCGCGACGCCTTCGACGTCACCTTCGCGGCGCGCATGAGCGCCGGGAACGCGCGCGGCACCGATCCCGGACCGCCCTTCCCTTCGGCCCGCTTCAGCTCCTCCCAGCGGAGGTTCACCCGGTCCACGTCGCCGTTCGGCTCGTCGCCGAAGACGTGGGGGTGGCGCCGCTCGAGCTTGTCGCTGATCCCGGCCACGACTTGTGCAATGCGGAATTCACCGCGCTCCTCGCGAAGCTGCGATTGCAGGACGATCTGAAACAAGAGATCGCCGAGCTCTTCGCAATGCAGCATGGCGTCGTCCGCCATGACGTCGGCGACCTCGTAGGCCTCCTCGAGGAGGTGGTGGCGCAGGCTGGCGAGGGTCTGGGCCCGATCCCACGGGCAACCGTCGGGCGCGCGCAGCGCCCGGACGATGCCGACGAGGCGGTCGAGCCCGGCGTCGTTCATGGGGTCGAGGGGGCCGGCGCGGGAGCGGGAGCGGGAGCCCGGGCGCCGGCGGGCGCGGGGGCGGGAGCCCGGGCGCCGGCGGGCGCGGGAGCGGGAGCAGGGGCAGCCTCGCCCTCACCCTCGGGGGCGACCGGAGGCTCGGGGGGGACCACCCGGACCCGGGGCGCGATCGCGCGGCGTCCGCCCGGGGGCGACGTCGAGAAGATCAGCCGCCCGAAGTCCGCGGTGTTGTGGAAGTCCCCGCCGACCGGCGTCCACGCGGCCATGAACGTCTCGCCGGCGAAGCCGATGCGGTACAGGTTGAAGCCCCAGGACTGCCCCGCGGGCGCCGCGCCTACCCCGGGGATCTCGGCGAACGGGATCCGCGCCTCGACCGTCCAGCGGGTGTCGCGATCGCCGCGCTCGTTGACCGTCCCGGTCACGTCGACCCGCGCCACGAACCCCGGCATGTCGAAGGCCTTCGACGACTCCTCCCACGGCGGGGCGCGGTGGGTCGCGAACTTCGCGTCGAACAGCTCGCCGGTGGGCGCGATCTGCAGCTCGAGGTAGTCGAGCCCGTCGGCGCCCGGGTCGAGGTAGATCTCGACCGCGTCTTGCTCCCACAGCTTGGCGTCGCGCCCGGTGCGCTCGCTGACGATGTCGCTGTCCGGGCACACGAAGCCGACGTAGAGGAACTGGTCGTCCCAGGCGACCCGGGCGTCGACGCGCTGATTGGCGGGCAGCGCGCTGCCGTTCGGCGCCACGAAGGGCCGGGTCGGGGTGACCCCCTGCCAGCCGGCGTCGTCGAGCTTGCCGTCGAGGACGATGGGCGCGGCGAGCTTGGGCGCGGTGTGGGTCGGCGCGGCGGCGGCGCCCTGACCGATGCGCAGGGTCGCGGCCGAGATGCGCCCGTCGTCGGTCAGGTTGGCCTTCACCTGCTCGGCGTTGCTGACCGTCATCCGGACGTTCTGCTTGCGCTCGCGCCACGCCTCGTCGTCGAAGACCCCGGCGTAGACGTGCGCGGTGCCGTCGGGGAACTTGTCGGCGATCGGGATCGTCTGCTCGTCCTTGATGATCTCGCCCTTCTTCCACTGGGCGATCGGGTAGAGCTCGCCCACCGGGTGGTGGTCATGGGTCGTGCGGAAGCCGGGGCCCTCGAAGTGGACGAAGACCTTCCAGCCGCCGGGCGCGGGCTCGATACAGCGCCAGTACCAGGTGATCTTGAAGGACTGCCCGGCGCGCGCCTCGGTCTTGTCGACGTCGACGCCAATGAGCTCGAGCTTGCCGTCGAGCACCGCGCCGATGGGGTGCTGCGGGGTCGGCGCCTCGTCGAGGACCGAGGCCTCGATCTGACGCTGCTGCTCTTTGGTGTTGGCCCGCTGCCGGGGCTTGCGGCAGGCGCCGAGGGCCAGGCCCAGCGCCAGCGCCAGGGTCAGCGCGGCCAGTGCGCGTCGTCGCGTCATCGTCTCACTCCGGGAAGCCGAGCGCACCCCAGCGTCTGGGACCGCGCCATGGAACGTGGCGATCCGACCCGAACGGCAGGTCGATGACCGGAGTCCGTAGCTGTCGACCGGCGGGGCACACAGTCGCCCGCCAGTCGGCCGCGGAGGAGGCAGGTCATCGGCCGATACGACGCCGTTTCCGGGCCTGATAAGGCCCCGCCTGACCCCCGAGAAGCGGGCCAGGCGGTGCGGGAACTAGCTAGTACATCGCGGGCGAAGTGTCGATACCCTCGCACGCCGGTGCCCCCACCGGAGCGAGGGCGTGGGTTCCCGGTTGTCCACCGCCCCCTTTGCCACTATGGTCCGAGGCGCATGAGCTCCGGCTACCTCGACAAGCGCTTCGTCATCGTCGCGGGCAAGGGCGGCGTCGGCAAGAGCACGATGTGCGCTGCCCTCGGCCTCGCCGCCGCGCGCGCCGGCAAGCGCACCATCATCGCCGAGCTCAACACCCGCGAGAAGGCGCCGCACTTCTTCGGCAAGCCCGACTCGGGCTACGACGCCCAGGAGATCTTCGAGAACCTCTACAGCATCAACATCCAGCCCGAGCCGGCGCTCCACGAGTACGGGCTGATGAAGCTGAAGTTCGAGCGGGTCTTCAAGCTGGTGTTCGAGAACGAGGCCATGCAGCGCCTGCTCCGCATGGTCCCGGGGATGAACGAGCTGATCCTGCTCGGCAAGGCCTTCAACCTCGAGCGCGAGCGCACCCGCCGCGGCGACCCGGTGTGGGACCTGATCATCGTCGACGCGCCCGCCACCGGCCACGGCGTGAGCCTGCTGCGCCTGCCCCAGGTCATCCTCGAGGTCAGCCGCAGCGGGCCGATGGCCGAGGAGGTGCGCGCGATGCGCGACCTCCTGACGGACCCCGCGCGCACGATGCTGAACCTGGTCAGCCTGCCCGAGGAGATGCCGGTCAAGGAGACCATCATGCTCGCCGATCAGGTCGAGCAGATCCTGCGGATCCCCAAGGGCTATCTGCTGATCAACGGCGTCTTCCCCGTGCTCGCGACCGCCGAGGAGCGCGGCTGGCTCAGCACCCTCGGCGAGGCCGCCGGCGGCGCCGATCCGCGGCTCGGGCGCGCCCTCACCTGCATCGACGCGATGGTCGCGCGGCGGGACCTTCAGGAGGGGTACCTCGCGGAGCTCAGGCGGCGCGTGCCGCTGCCCGCCATCGAGGTGCCGTTCCTCTTCCAGCGCGAGTTCGGCTTCGACGCGATCGACGTCATCAGCCGGCAACTCGCCGACGTCATGGTATAGCCGACGTCACCCGACAGGAGAGCTCCATGGTGCCGCTCACCGAGGATGAGGTGTTGCGCGAGAGGATCGCGCGGCTCAACGAGGGCGCCGACGAGCGCGCCCGCATCGCCGCCGCCGACGCGTGGTTCGACGGCGCGCGGGTCGAGCGCTACCGGCTCGGCAACGGGCTGACGATCATCGTCTGGGAGGACCACACCGCCCCGGTGTTCGCCTACCAGACGTGGTTCAAGGTCGGGTCGCGCCACGACGAGCCCGGCAAGACCGGCATCGCGCACCTCTTCGAGCACATGATGTTCAAGGCGACCGAGAACCACCCCGAGGGCGAGTTCGACACGCTGATGGAGGCGCGCGGGGCGCAGACCAACGCCGCGACCTGGGTCGACTGGACCTACTATCGCGAGAAGCTGCCGAGCGGGCACCTCGAGCTCGTCGTGAGCCTCGAGGCCGACCGGATGGAGCACCTCGTGCTCGACCACGACCAGCTCGAGAGCGAGCGCGAGGTGGTCAAGAACGAGCGCCTCATGCGGGTCGACAACGACCCCGAGGGCCGGCTCTACGAGGCGCTCTACAAGCGGGCCTTCGCCGTCCACAGCTACGGCTGGCCGACCATCGGCTGGATGGACGACATCAAGGCCATCACCCTCGAGGACTGCCGCGCCTTCTACCAGCGCCACTACGCGCCGAACAACGCGGTCGTCGTGGTCGTCGGCGACGTGGACTGCGAGGAGGTGCTGCGCCTCGTCCAGCGGCACTACGGGCACATGCCGAGCCAGGATGTCCCGGCCGAGGCCGTGCGCGTGGAGCCCCCCCAGACCGCCGAGAAGCGCGAGGCGCTCCCGCTCGCCCTCGCGGCGCCGAAGGCGCTCTACGCGTGGCACGCGCCGGCGCTGAGCGACCCGTCCTACGCGGCCCTCGAGGTGCTCAACGAGGTCCTCGCGGGCGGCGACTCGGCGCGGCTTTACAAGACGCTGGTGACCGATCTCGAGCTCTGCACCGAGGTCAGCGCGTGGACCGCCGGCTGGGCGCAGCCGGGGCTCTACGAGATCGGCCTGACGCTGCTGCCCGGGGGCGACCTGGCGGCGGCGGAGCGCGAGCTCGACAAGGTGCTCGACGGGATCGTCGCGGCGCCGGTCGCGGAGCGCGAGATCCAGAAGGCCGTCAACGGCATCGAGGCCGGCTTTTTGCGCGGCGCGGCGGACACCGGGACGCGGGCGCGTCGGCTCGGAAACGCCGAGGTGACGACCGGAGACTACCGGGAATACTGGCATCATCAGGCAGCGCTGCGCCGAGTGACCCCAAGCGACGTGCACGCCGTGGCCCAACGCGTGCTGCAACGCACAAATCGCACCGTGATGATCGGCGTGCCGACCGAGACGGACGCAGCGGAGCCCCAATCATGAGCGACGATCCGACCCCGATGATGCTCGTGGAGGACCACGGGCGCGCCATCTCGACGTGGATCCTGTCGCTGCCGGTGGGGGCCCTGCTCGACCCGCCGGGCAAGGAGGGGCTCGCGTACCTCACGGGGCAGCTGCTGCTGCGGGGCGCCGGCGGGATGAATCAGGCGCGGTTCGCCGACGAGCTGGACGTCCTCGGGTCGGCGCTGAACGTCGGGACGGGGCGTGAGCGGACGACCATCTCCGGGGACGCCTTGACGCGGCACGTCGGCGACTTCGAGAACCTGGTCGCCGCGATGCTGTCGGAGCCGGCGCTCGACGCCGACGAGCTCGAGAAGCTGAAGCGCCAGACGGTGGCGGAGCTGTCCCAGGTGCGCGACAACGACGCCGGGCTGGGGCAGCGCTTCTTCTTGCGGCGGCTCTTCGCCGACCACCCCTACGGGCGGCCGGTGAAGGGGACCGAGGCGTCGATCCCCGGCATCACCATCGACGACGTGCGGGGGTTCTTCCGCGAGCGCTTCGTGTCGGGCGGGGCGCTGCTCGGAGCGTCCGGCGACGTGGACGCGGCGCGGCTCGCGGTGTTCGCGCGGCGGACGGTCGGGGCCCTGCCCGCGCGCGAGCGCCAGCCGGGGGTCGTGCCGCCGCTCACGACCCCAGAGGGCTACCGCGTGGTCCTCGTGGACAAGCCCGAGCGCAGCCAGACCCAGGTCTTCATCGGCCACACGACCCTCGACACCAACCACCCCGACTACCTGCCGCTGCTCGTCGCGCAGACGGTGTTCGGCGGCACGTTCACGGCGCGCATCTCCCACGAGATCCGCGAGAAGCGCGGCTGGTCCTACGGGGCCTACAGCTACCTGTCGACCGATCGCCACCTCGGCACGTTCACCATCCGCTTCTACCCCACGGTCGCGGACACGCTGCCGGCGATGCAGCTCGCGGACGAGATGTTTCGCGAGCTGGTGGCGAACGGCGTGACCGACGATGAGCTCGCGTTCGCGCGCGACTACCTGGCCAACGGGCACGCGTTCTCCATCGACACCGCCGAGCGCCGGCTGAGCGAGCTCATGTCGGCGCGGCTGCAGGGGCGCCCGGACGACTGGGTCGACGGCTTCGTCGCCGCGGTGCGCGCGGTGACCCCGGCCCAGGTCGATGCTGCACTGCGAAAGCACCTCACCCCTGAGTCGCTAGTAGTTTGCGTCCTTGCTACCGCCAGCGATTTCGCAGATGCGCTCAAGGGGTGGCCACGGGTCACCTCGATCGAGCAGGTCGACTACCGGGAGCCCGCGTACCCGTGAGGGGCAGGCTGGGTGAGCGCCGGGCACGCTTGGCGGGCGGGACGCCCACCGTCCGAAGGCGTGGCGCAGACCGTCGGCGAAGCCGACACGCATCCCCCGCGCCAGCGGGGGCGGCCGAAGGCCGGCGG
>PHBI01000220.1 GCA_002841945.1 Deltaproteobacteria bacterium HGW-Deltaproteobacteria-14 | reverse complement strand
TGTTGTCGGCGTTGACGCAGCCGATGGCGGGGTCGCAGGAGTCGTCGGTGCAGAGGTCGGAGTCGTCGCAGTTCGGGGCGGCGCCGCCCACGCAGACGCCCGCCGAGCAGGTGTCTGCGGTGGTGCAGGCGCTGCCGTCGTCGCAGGACGCGGTGTTGTTCGTGTGCACGCAGCCGAGCGCGGGGTCGCAGCTGTCGTCGGTGCACGGGTTGCCGTCGTCGCAGTCCGGGGCCGCCCCGCCGACGCACGCGCCGGCGGCGCAGGTGTCGCCGGTCGTGCAGGCGCTGCCGTCGTCACACGACGCGGCGTTGTCCGTGTTGACGCAGCCCGTGGCCGGGTCGCAGGTGTCGTCGGTGCACACGTTGCTGTCGTCGCAGTCCGGCGCCGCGCCGCCGACGCAGCTGCCGCCCGAGCACGAATCGCCGGTAGTGCAGGCGCTACCGTCGTCGCAGCTGGCGGTGTTGGCGGCGTTGACGCAGCCGATGGCGGCGTCGCAGGAGTCGTCGGTGCAGAGGTTGGCGTCGTCGCAGTCCGGGGCCGCCCCGCCGACGCACGCGCCAGCGGCGCAGGTGTCGCTGGTCGTGCACGCGCTGCCGTCGTCGCACGCCGCGGTTGTTGTCGGCGTTGACGCAGCCGATGGCGGGGTCGCAGGAGTCGTCGGTGCAGAGGTCGGAGTCGTCGCAGTTCGGGGCCGCCCCGCCCACGCAGGCGCCCGCCGAGCAGGTGTCGCTGGTGGTGCAGGCGCTGCCGTCGTCGCAGCTCGCGGTGTTGTTCGTGTGCACGCAGCCCGTTGCCGGGTCGCAGCTGTCGTCGGTGCAGGGGTTGCCGTCGTCGCAGTCGGTGGCCGCGCCGCCGACGCACGCTCCGGCGGCGCAGGCGTCGCCGGTCGTGCAGGCGCTGCCGTCGTCGCAGGCTGCGGTGTTGTCGGCGTTGACGCAGCCGAGCGCTGGGTCGCACGAGTCGTCGGTGCAGAGGTTGGCGTCGTCGCAGTCGGGGGCCGCGCCGCCGACGCACGCGCCGGCCGCGCAGGTGTCGCCGGTGGTGCAGGCGCTGCCGTCGTCGCAGCTCGCGGTGTTGTTCGTGTGCACGCAGCCCGTCGCCGGGTCGCAGCTGTCGTCGGTGCAGGGGTTGCCGTCGTCGCAGTCGGGGGCCGCGCCGCCGACGCACGCCCCGGCGGCGCAGGCGTCGCCGGTGGTGCAGGCGCTGCCGTCGTCGCAGCTGGCGGTGTTGTCGGCGTTGACGCAGCCGGTGGCCGGGTCGCAGCTGTCGTCGGTGCAGACGTTGTTGTCGTCGCAGGACGCGGTGTTGTCGGCGTTGACGCAGCCTGTGGCCGGGTCGCAGGAGTCGTCGGTGCAGAGGTCGGAGTCGTCGCAGTTCGGAGCCGCCCCACCTACGCAGGCGCCCGCCGAGCAGGTGTCGCCGGTGGTGCAGGCGCTGCCGTCGTCGCAGGAGGCGGTGTTGGGCGCGTTGACGCAGCCGGTGGCGGGGTCGCAGGAGTCGTTGGTGCACACGTTGGAGTCGTCGCAGTTCAGCGCCGCGCCGCCCACGCAGGTGCCGTCGGCGCAGGTGTCGCCGGTGGTGCAGGCGCTGCCGTCGTCGCAGCCGGCGGTGTTGTTGACGTTGACGCAGCCGATGGCGGGGTCGCAGCTGTCGTCGGTGCAGGCGCTGGCGTCGTTGCAGTTCGGCGGCGAGCCACCCACGCAAGACCCGCCCGAGCAGGTGTCATTGGTCGTGCAGGCGCTGCCGTCGTCGCAGGACGCCGTGTTGTCGGTGTTGACGCAGCCGACGGCGGGGTCGCAGCTGTCGTCGGTGCAGAGGTTGTCGTCTTCGCAGGACGCGCTGTTGTCGGCGTTGACGCAGCCGGTGGCGGGGTCGCAGCTGTCGTCGGTGCAGAGGTCGGAGTCGTCGCAGTTCGGAGGCGGGCCGCCGACGCAGGCGCCGGCCGCGCAGGTGTCGCTGGTCGTGCAGGCGCTGCTGTCGTCGCAGGGCGCGGTGTTGTTGGTGAAGACGCAGCCGACGCCGGTGGTGCATGAGTCGTCGGTGCACCCGTTGCCATCGTCGCACACGCGCGCGCCGCAGACGCCGTCGACCGCCGCGCCGGCCGCCACGGCGCAGGCTTCGCAATCGTTGGGGTCGCCGTCGCCGCAGGCCGCGTCGCAGCAGATCCCGTCGACGCAGAACCCGCTGTTGCACTGGTTGTCGAAGGAACACTCCTCGCCGTTGTCTCCCACGATCAGGTCGACGGCGATCTTGACGTTGTCCACCCAGAACTCGCCGTCCACGCCGCTGCCCCTGACGATGCGGACGCGTGTGTACTCGGTGGCGTACGCGCTGATGTCGTGGATCGCGAAGCGCGGGCCGCTGTCGTCTGCGGTCGCCGGCGGGTAGACCACGAGGGTGGTCCAGTTGCTGCCGTTGTCGGCGGAGACGGCGACCGTCGTCGACGGTCCGTCCTTCTTCTGCGCGTAGTAGTAGGAGAACGTCGCCGACATCGAGCCACCCAGGTTCGCGCTGCGCCAGAGCCCCTGGTCCTGCCCGTAGAGCAGCGCGCAGTACCCGCTCGTGCAGAGGCCGACGTTCACCACCTGGACACCGCCAGCGGTCACGCCGTCGGACTCGCCGATCTCCACCCAATCGCTGGTCCATGACAGCGAGCCGTCGTTGCCGGCGTAGCTCCGCGTGAAGAAGTAGTCCCGCAGCGTCTCAGTCATCAGCACCGGGTCGACCACCACGGGATAGCGGGCGCCCTGGTCGTCGAAGGACAAGCGTATCGTCGTGCCCCGGACCTCCATGCGCGACGGCAGCTCCGCTCCGTCGGCGTCGTACACGTGCAGCCCGTGGTAGATGAGGCGCGACACCCGCTGGGCGTCCACGAGCCGCACCAACCCTCGACCGCTGTCCAACACCGGCCGCAGATCTCCGCTCACCGCGACCACGACGCTCGGGTTCCCCCCGCTGGTACCCGGCCCGCACGGCGGCGCCTCGAAGGTCGCCCCCTGCTCGAGCCCGTCCGCGACCTCTCGATACCACTCGACGACCCGCGCGCCCGTCAGCCAGTCTCCGTGGCGCAGCTCGGCCCGCTCGCCGCGCTCCACCTGCCCGCCGCGCACCAACGGACGCGCCTCGTCGCCGCAGGCCACGTCCACGACAGCCAGCTCCGCCTCCCAGCCGGCCGGAGCCCGCGATCGCAGGGCCACACCGCCCGCGCGCACCTCCGAGAGCCAGGCCCCGCGCGCGCCGACCGCGGTCGGGTCAGCCGCCGCCGCCGCCGCCGCCGCGCTCCTCACTTGCCGCGCGGGCACGTCGGAGCACGCCGACACGGCTACCCACGCGGCGAGGACGACTGAGCGGGGGATCCGGTTGTTCATCTGCTCCGCTCGGTGACGGGGGGGAAGAGCTCCGGGCCCGCGCTGCTCCGGATGCTGGTCAGCCCAACGTGGCGAACCGGGCTTTACTTAAGCTTACAAACCCGCGCGATTGCCCCGGTTACCGCCCGATCTCCCCCACCGGCGCCCACCCGCGGCGTTTGCTCCTTTCATAAATTTTTACCGAGGGGTCAGGCACCGCCCTGGCGAGCAGCGGCAGGACGCGGGTCCGCGCCCGAGACGCCGCCGCCTCGCGGCGGCGCGTCGTGATCTCGCGGCTCCACCTCGCCGGGCGGGTCAGCCCGGCTCGCCGGACGCCAGCCGGTCAACGGCGCTCATGGCGCCCCTGCCGAACCAGGCCGCGCGACGGCTGCCCGAGTGGCGCTCTACAGCCCCGAGGGGAGGCCGGCTACGTCGGCCAGCGCCGCGGCCGACGCCATCGCCGTGCCGATGGTGATCTCGACCAGGGTCTTGACGGACGCGTCCGTGTAGGCGACCCCGCGCGTCGGCACCGTGAGTCGGAAGTAGAGCTGGCCGAGGTCGGAGTTGAGCACCCAGGCGCCCATGAAGACGACCGCGTTGGCGCGCGCGACGCGGTCGAGCACGGCGGCGCGGCGCGCGGGCGCGACCTCGCCCGCGAGGCGGATGGCGAAGCTCAGCAGGCCTCGGTCCGGGTAGGCCAGCGCCCGCAGCGGCGCCGCTCCCTCGCCCGGGCGCGGGATGATGAGCTGGCTCCCATCGTCGCTGCGCGCACAGGCCAGGCCCACGCGTCCGCACCACGCCTCGAGGGCCGCGATGTCCAGCGCGAAGCCCCCGCTCAACGCTCGTCCGCCACGGCCTTGCGGAGCTGATCACGGGTCGTGACGACGCCGGCGGCGAGGCCCTCGACCGCCTTGCGGCCCGCCTCGACCCTGGCCGGGGCTGGGGCCTGCCGCTCGCCGTCGCCGAACAACCCCTTGAGCTGGCGCGCCCAGCGGCCGATCGCCTCGTCGACGTCTATCTCGTGGCCGCCGATGTTGAGGTCGAGGTTGCCCTTGGACAGGTCCATGTCGACGCCGGCCTGCACGAACGCGGGCAGCGTGATCTTGGCGTCCCCGATGGCGATCTGGCTGCCGGCCAGGTTCACCTCGAGGCTCGCGGCCCCCTTCTTCAGATCGACGCTGGCCCCACCCGAGGCGGCGAGCTCGAGCACGACGTCCGGGATGGCCACCTGGGTGCCGAGGATGTTGACCTGCGCGTTCTTCATCGAGCGCGTGTGGCGGTAGCCCTCGACGCTGGCGCTGGCGCTGCCTCGCCTCAGATCGATCGCCGCGTCGGCCGCCGCCACGCGATGGCCCTGGTGCAGATCGGCCCGCCCGCCGAGCACCTCGCGCCCGCCCACCTCGACCCCGGCGCGAGCGCCCTGGAGGTCGTAGGCCGTGACGCTCGCGTCGCGCACGCTCGCGTTGGCGCGCAGGGCGCGCGGATCGACGGAGGCGCTCGCGTCGCGCGCGCTGACCGCGCCCAGGACGGCCTGGTCGACGCCCGCGCTGACACCATTGCCGGTCTTGTCGTTGCGCTGACCGACGGAGACGCCGCGCGCCCGGACGGCCGCGTAGTCGACCCTGCTCGCGGCGGCGCTGAGGCCGTCGCGATCGCCGGAGAAGCGCCCGTCGCGTACGCCGAGCTCGTGCACCGCGAGGCCACCGACCGCCGCGTGGCCGTTGGCCCCGGTGTCGGCGTTGCGCCGCTCGGCGCGGGCGTCGTCGACGCGCGTGTTGGTGTAGTCGACGGCGCCGGCCGCGACCTGGATGCCGCCCTTGCCCAGGTGCGCGCTGGCGTCGCGCACGCCGAGCTCGTGAACCCCGACCCGGTCGGCGTCGGCGCTGGCCGTCACGGGGCCGCGCTGGTGGGTCACGCCCACGTTGCGGGCCTCGGTGTTGACGTAGTCGACCGCGCCGGCCTTCGCGTCGATCCCGCCGCGCGTGATGTCGAGCGCCCCGTCGCGGACGCCGACCCGGTGGACGTCGAGCTGGTCGGCGCGCGCGTTGGTCTGGGAGGCGCCCCCCTCGGCGGTATAGCCCGCCCGGACGTCGCGCGCGGCGACGTTGCTGAACCCGACGGCGCCAGCCTGGGCGTGCAGGCCGCGCCTGTCGGCGTCGAAGGACGCGTCGCGCACCGACGCCCGGTGTACGTCGATGTGCCCGGCGCCGACCTGCGCCGCGCGCCCGCTGCTGGCGTTGGCGTGGCGCAGCTCGGCCCCGTCGGCCGCGATGTTGGTGAAGTCCACGGCGCCTGCGCGGGCGTGCAGGCCGCGCCTGTCGGCGTCGAAGGACGCGTCGCGCACGGACGCCCGGTGTACGTCGAGCTGGTCGGCCCCCGCGCCCGCCGTGCGGCCGCTCTGGGCGTTGCCGTAGGCCAGGTGCGGCGCCGCCGCGGCGACGTTGGTGAAGTCGACGGCGCCTGCGCGGGCGTGCAGGCCGCGCCTGTCGGCGTCGAAGGCCGCGTCGCGCACCGACGCCCGGTGTACGTCGAGCTGGTCGGCGCCCGCGCTCGCCGTGCGGCCGCTCTGGGCGTTGCCGTAGGCCAGGTGCGGCGCCGCCGCGGCGACGTTGGTGAAGTCGACGGCCTTCGCGTCGGCGTGCAGCCCGCGCTTGTCGGCCGCGAAGGCCGCGTCGCGCACCGACGCCCGGTGTACGTCGAGCTGGTCGGCCCCCGCGCGGACGCTCCGGCCGGTCTGCGCGTTGGCGTAGGCGAGATCCGGTCGCTGCGCCGCCACGTTGGTGAAGTCGACCTGCGCGGCGTGGGCGCGCAGGCCCTGCGCGTCCGCTGCGACGCTGGCGGGGCCGACCCGTGTGTCGTGTACGCGGAGGTCCGCGGCGCGCGCGTGGGCGTGCAGCCCGGCCTGGGGATCGTCGTGCGAGACCTCGGGGCGCTCGGCGGCCACCTTGGTCGCCGTGACCTCGTCGACGCTCGCCCGCAGCCCGCCGCGGCCGATCTGGGCGTCGGCTCCCGCGGCGCCCTTGGCGCCGATCGTGAGTCGCTCGGCGGACGCGGCGGTCCGCCGGCCGGTGGCCAGATCCTCGTGGGCGACGTGTGGCGTGCGGGCCTCGAGCTTTGCCGTGTCGACCCGGTCGACGCCGGCCTGGATCGCGCCGCCGCTGGCGCTGGCGCCGGCGCCCTCGACCTCGCGCCCCTCGACCGTCAGCCCGCCGACGCCGGCCGCGGTCCGCGTGCCGCGTGCCGCGCTGCGGTAGGCGCCCTCGAGGGGCCCGGTGCGGAGGCGCGCGCCAGGAGCGCCGTCGGGCGCGAGCAGCGCCTCGCCGGCCGCGAAGCTCCGCTGGTGCAGCGCGCCTCGCAGGGGGCTCGACGGGGCGACCAGCTCCACGGCCGACGACCGGCGCCGGTCCGGCGCCAGCGCGCGGGTCTCGTCGTATTGCTTGCTCATGAACCTCGCCGGGGCGCGAACCTGATTCAACCTACCTCAAGGAATGTCCTTTTGAAACAGCCGGCTCCGTTCGGGGTTTCAGGCCCGCTCGCGAGCGCGCCGCGCCCACGCAGCCCCCGAGGACGCGCGCGCCCGCTTCGAGGGGCGACGCGAGGCGACGCCGGCGCCGGCGCCTCCCGGTCGAAGATCCCAGGGCGCTCACGAGTGCGGCGCGATCTGTGACGCGGGTGGGACAGGCGTGACATCGCGTCGCCGAAGGCGCCCATGCCACACCTCGGAGAGCCGCAATGTGTTGAAAACCGACCGCCGCCCCCTTCGCCGCGGGAGGTCGCCGCGGCTTGCCGGGCGCCGGTCGGTGGACGATTCTCATGGCCTGCGCGCGACGGGGCGGTGGGATCATGGCGGAGTCGTTGACGGGGCGGGTGGCGGTGGTGACGGGGGCGGCCCACGGGATCGGGCGGGCCCTGGCGGCGGAGCTGGTGCGCCGCGGGGCCCGGGTGGCGCTGCTGGACCTCGATGGCGCGGCCGTCTTGGCGACCTGTTCGGCGGTCGGGGGAGACAGCGCCGCGTGGGCCTGCGACGTGACCGACGCGGCGCGCTGCGACGCGGTGATCGCCGAGGTGATCGCTCGCTTCGGTGGGATCGACGTGCTCATCAACAACGCGGGGATCAGCCACCACTCGCTGGCCGCCGACACCGCGCTGGCGGTGACGCGCAAGGTGATGGAGGTGAACTTCTTCGGGGCGGTCCACTGCACCCTCGCGGCGCTCGACGCGCTGGTGGCGCGGCGCGGGGTCGTGGTCGCCATCTCGAGCGTCGCGGGCTTCGCGCCGCTGGTCGGGCGCAGCGCCTACAGCGCGAGCAAACACGCCATGCACGGGTGGTTCGACACCCTGCGCGCGGAGCTCGTCCCCGACGGCGTCACGGTGATGCTGGCCTGCCCGAGCTTCGTCGACACCGGCATCGACCGCCGGGCCCTCGGCCCCGACGGCGCCCCGAACAAGGTGTCCAAGGCCGCGGTCGGCCGCGTGGCGACCCCCGAAGACATCGCGCGCGCCATCGTCGACGGCGTCGCCCGCCGCCGCCGGCAGCTCCTGCTGAGCCCCATCGGCAAGGCCTCGTGGTGGCTCACCCGCCTCGCGCCGTCGGTCTACGAGCGCGTCATGCGCAAGCGCCAGGCGGGCGTCTACGACCACCCCGATCGGTGACTCGCGCGTTCGCTCTCCCGACCGCGCGCCGCGCCCTGGACGAGCGGCTTTGTTTTTCGCACAAACAAAGTCGTCCAACGCGTCACGCAGGAGATCGCCCGTGAACCCGCCGCCGCCTGCCTCGCGCGACCGTCTCGCCGCGACGCACCACGCCACCATTAGGCATGAAAACCAATTATCTCAGCGTTGTATCCGGCGTCTTGATTGCTGCGTTGCGATATCGCGCCTCGAGCGGTATTCTGCCGGCTGATCCATTGCTACAGCAGTACCGGGTAGCTTCTCGTCGTTGCACCTCTCAGAGCGGCAGAACCGGCTGGGAAGCACCCTCAGGAGACCGCGATGCGCGCGAACCTCACCTCGTCGCTCCTCCCCCTCCTCGTGGCCAGCGGTCTCCTCGTCGGCGGCTGCCTCGGCGCGGGCGACGGCTCCGGCGCCGGTGGGCGCGTGGCCATCGCGGTCGCGCCGCTGTCGTTGCCTGGCATCACCGACGCCCGCTACACCCTCACCGTGCGCAACGCGTCCCTCGAGGAGGTCTGGTCGCGCTCGATCACGTCGAGCCGGTACGGTGACGGCGCCGGCTCGCTCAGCTACGTCGGCCCCTGCGACGCCGACAGCAACCCCAACGCGGTGGAGCTCGTCCTCGAGAGCCTCACCGCCACCACGGGCCCCCTCGAGGACGGCGTCGACTTCATCAACCCCGCGCCGACCGGCGCGGCGATCAGCCTCACGCGCCCCTGCGTCGCCGGCGAGGACACCGCGGTCACGTTCGACATCACCGTGGCGCGGGCGGCCAAGCAGGGCTTCTTCGACGTCGCGGTGGAGTTCGACGACATCTTCTGCTCGGCCAAGCTCGACTGCCTCAAGACCGTGGGTGGCGCGGACGCTCCGCTGACCCTCCTCATCAACCCGCTGACGGGACAACGCGAGCAGACCGCGGTCCTCGGCTTCGCCTGCACCGCCGGCGAGGACCAGGACACCTGGCTCTACCTCGACGACGTCGAGGTCCGGTGCGGGGCGACGACGTTCACGGTCGACGTCTCGGCGGGGCCGGGGCAGCTCAACCCGAGCTACACCGATCCGACGGCGGACCTGCTCTTCCAGGCGGCGATCTACCGCGGCGCGGAGCAGCTGGGCGCCTATCACAAGGGCTACTGGAACGTCGCGCTCGGGCTGAGCACCCAGGCCTTCGGCCCCCTCGACGCCTGCACCCTCTACACCACCGCGACCGCCTCGGACGGCGCGCTGACCGCGCGGACGACCCCGGCCGGCAGCCGCTACCCCTACCTCGACTGGGCCGTGCCCCTCACCGACGGCGACGGCGCGCTGGTCTGCGGCCGCCACGCCGTCAACGACGACACCGGGGTCGCGACCGTCTACTCGCCGACGACGGGGGTCACCTTCGACGCCGCCTGGCAGGTGAACGCGTCCGCCCCCTCCGCGGCCGCCACCGTCCCCGGCTGGCACGAGCAGCCCAACGCCACCGGCGGCGCGCTCTACGACGGTCTCGGCGTCAACACCGTGTGGTCCTCCGAGGAGGGCTACACCCGCATCTACGACTCCGTCGTGCTCGCCCGCGACCTCACGGGCGACTTCGAGCTCATCACCTCCTGGGGACACGACTACCCGACCTTCGGCATCGTGTACGGCCCGGCGGTCAGCTACCTCGACGTCACGGGCTACAGCGACCAGGCCAACGGCCCGTACTGGGGCGGGATGGTCGACACCGGCTTCCCGCTCGGCTACGCCGGCACCTACGCGGGCGCCTACCTGTGGGACGTCAAGGGCCACAACACCGACGTCTGGTGGTTCCGCTGGCTCCGCACCGGCGGGACGGTGTCGATCAGCTACAGCAGCGCGAGCGCCGCCGGTCCGTGGGTCGAGGTGGCGGGCAGCCCCTTCTCGGTCCCGGCGTCCGACGTGGTCGTGGTCGGCACCGGCGAGGCCGACTACAACGAGAGCGACCCGCTCCGGATCGTCTCGTACTCCGAGGGGGGCGTCTCCGTCGCCAGCGCTCAGACCGTCTTCGACCCCACCGGCGCAGACCAGAGCTTCGTCGTCCCCGCCGGGGTGACGAGCGTCTTCGTCCGCATGTGGGGGGCCGCTGGCGGTGCCTCGGCCGCGAGCTACCCGGACGGCGGCTCGGGCGGCGGCGGTGGCTACGCGGCGGCCCGGGTCGCGGTGACCCCGGGCGAGACGCTGACGGTCGTCGCCGGCGCCGGCGGGGCGGCGGTCAACTTCGGCGGCGGCGGCGGCGGCCGATCGGCGCTGCTGCGCGGCACCACCCCGCTTGTCGTCGCGGGCGGCGG
>PHBI01000219.1 GCA_002841945.1 Deltaproteobacteria bacterium HGW-Deltaproteobacteria-14 | reverse complement strand
TCGGGTTCTGAAACGGCATCGGCGAGCCGGTCACGGCCCCGCCGTCCGCGGTGGACCCGCTGTTGAACGTGCCCACGCCGGTCACCGCCGCGGAGTACACCCCGACGACCCAGACCTTGACGGTGTTCTCGGCCGCCGCCGGGTCCGCGTCGCACGGCCCGACGTAGCTCGCCGAGCCCGCCCCGTCGCCGTAGCCCGAAGACGCCAGCCGCCGCTGCCACACGACCTGCGCCGGGTCCGCCCCATTGACCACCTCGACGTCCCACACCACGTCGCCCACCCCTTGCAGGTTCAACGCCGCGACGTTCACGCTCACCGCCGGCCCGGCCGAGCCCTGTCGGGCCGGAGCGGGCTCGAGCTGGCCGCACGACGACGGCGTGAGGCCCAGGAGAGATGAGAGAGCGGCGAGGATGACGGGCTTCATGAGCGGGTCCAGCGGCAGAGGGAACGCGTGTGCGTCCGGCGGGGCGGTGGACCAGGCGTCGCCGGACCCGAGGTGCGGCAACGGCTCGCTGGTCGTCCGTCGCCGGCCGTCCTGATGGTGCGATGCACAAGACATGATGGGCACAACCCCGTCGGCGGCGTCCAGGCGTAGTTCAGAGGCGGGGCGCCCGGTCGGCCTCCTCAGGGCCGGCAGCGCGGCGCGTAGCCACGGTTTGCGCCTCGGCGGCGGGGTCAGCGAGCCCGGCGCCGCTGTGGCAAACGGAGGCGAGGCGAGGTGCAGCCGATGGCGCCGCGCCCGCGCCACGCGCGCAACAACCCATTATATACGGGCACTTATTGCGATGTCTCGGCAACGATGTTCACGATCTCTAATTCACCCGCCCAGAACCGAAAGGACGCTGGCCCACATCGAAATGTCCTTTCACATCATCGAGTCCGATCTTTCGGATCTTGCAGTTCACGGAGGCGTTTTTGCGATTGCGAACGCGCTGCGCAGCGTCGCTGACAGGCCGCTTGACAGCCGCGCGGGTCGGCGCGAGGCTCGCTATTGCGATGCAGCAGAGAACCGCGCGCTGAGCGCCGTTGCACCTTTCAGGCGGCGGCCGCAGTGCGGCGCCCTCCGGCCCCACCGCTTGACAGCAAGATCCGATATCGCGGAAGTGCGGGAGAGGTCCTTCGCCTTCCAGCGGGATCTCACTCCCCTCCCTATCTCATGAGCCCTTCATGAACGGATCCCCGCACCTTGCGACGGAGACGCGGCGCTGCAATGTGCAGCCCGCGATGACGCGCTTCGTGTCGGCGGTACCGGCGATGGCCGCGGTGGACGCGCGCTTCGCGCAGGGCGCCCGGCTCGTCACCCTGGTCGGGGCTCCGGGGGTCGGAAAGACGCGGGTCGCGCGTGAGTGGGTCGGCCAGGCGGTCACGCGACCGGAGGGCTGGCGCTGCTTCTGCGCGTGCGACCTGGCCGGCGCGACCAGCGAGGCGGATGTCGTCGCGGGGGTCTTCGGCGCGCTGACGCAGCTCTTGGGGAACGACGGGGCCGCCGACGCGGCGAGCTTCGAGGGGCTGATCAGCGCGTGCCGCGGCGCCGGGCCGCTCCTGCTCGTGTTCGACAACCTGGGAGGCGCCGTGGCGCCGGCGGCAGCGGTGGTGGCGCGCCTGCTCGCGCGCTGCCCACACGCGGCCGTCCTGGCCACCTCGCGCAGCCGCCTCAGGCTGGGCGGCGAGCACTGCGTGCGGGTTGATCCGCTCGAGCCGGGGCCCGCCCTGGAGCTGTTTCTGGACCGGGCTCGGTGCTCTGGGGCGGACGTCGACGATCTGCGGGAGACCCGGCGGGCGGTCGATCTGATCATCAGCCACGTGGACGGCCTCCCGCTCGCGCTCGAGCTGGCCGCGGCGAACGCGGCGCTGCTGCCGCTGCAGGTGCTGGCGCGGCGACTCGCGGTCGGCACGACGGGGTTGCACTTCCCGTTCCGCGACTGGCCGCAGCGTCATCAGCGCCTCGAGGCCGCCATCGGCGAGAGCTGGGCGTTGCTCTCCGGCTGGGAGCGGAGGGCGCTCGCCCAGCTCGCCGTCTTCGAGGGAGGCTTCAGCTTCGTGGCGGCCACCGCGGTCATCGACCTGGCGCGAGCCGAGGGCCCGGCGCCCGACGGGGCGGACGCGCTGGCGGCGCTCATCGCGCGCTCGCTGGTCCACACGTCGCCGTCACCCGAGGCGAGCCCGGCGGTCCCGCGGTGCCGCGTTCTGCGGCCCATCCGTGACTACGTGTGGGCTCAGGACACGCTCGACGACGAGGCCCGCGAGGAGGCCCGGGTCAGGCACGCGCGCTTTTTCGTGGCGTTGGCCGAGGCGGGGAGCGCCGGCCGCGGCGAGACACCGCGGCATGTCGGTGAGGTGCTTTCGGCCGAGCGGGCGAACCTGTGGGCCGCGCACCGCTTCCTCGAGGTGAACGAGCCCGAGCAGGCGGCGCGCCTCGCCCTCGCCGGGCAGGCCGAGCTGTTGCCGCTCGGGCCGCTGCAGGTCGACCGCACGCTGCTCGACAGCGCCCTCGAGTGCGCCCGCCGGGCGGACGACGACCTCCTGCGGGCGCGGGTGCTGCGGGCGCGCGGCGTCGACCACTGCCGCAACGCGCGCGTCGACGCGGGGCTCGCGGACCTCGAGGAAGGGCTGGCCCTCGCGGAGCGGGCCGGTGACCGGCGGCTCATCGCCGTGCTCTCCATCGACCTCGGGCACCACGCGGTCTTCTGCGGTGATCCGGCGCGCGCGCTCGGGCACGAGGAGCGCGCGCAGCGGCTCTGCGAGTCGAGCGGGGAGGCGGAGCTGCTCGCGAAGGCCAGCCTGATCCTCGGCGACGCCCTCGGAGAGCTCGGGCGCCTCACGGAGGCGCGCGCCGCGCTCGAGCGGGGCGTCGCGGCCGTCGCCGGGCGAGGCAGCTACGTCGAGATCGAGAGCCTCGTCTGGATCGCGTTCGTGGACCTCGCCGAGGGACGAGACGACAGGGCCGCCAGGCACGCCGACGACGCCGACCTGCTCGCCACCGATCTCGGGATCGCGCGCCTCGCGTTGCTCACGAAGATGGCGATGGGCGTCGTCGCCGCCGCGCGAGGCGACGTCGACGCTGCGCGTGCTGCGTTGGGCCCGATGGCGCAAGAGGCGGCGGCCACGGGCCACCACGACTACGCGGCCTATGGTGAGATCTGGCGTGCCGCGCTCGCCACGCGGGATGGCGGCGAGGACGTCGCAGCGGCGCTGCAGCGGGCGGAGCGGATGGCCCCGAAGACAGACCTGCGTTGTCAGGAGGTCCTCGCGCACATCCGCCGCGTCGCCACCGGTGACGCGCCAACGGCGGACGCCTCCGTGTTGCCGCCCGCCGCGTCTTCCCTCTTCCAGCGAATCGCGCGCCGGGTGGTCGGGGACGTTGACGTCCCCGAGGCAGACTCCACCGAGGGGAGCGCCGGGGTCATCCGGGTGGGCCAAGGGGGAGCGTTCTTCCAGGTGGGGGACGGCGAACGGGTGAGCCTCGGACGACGGCGCCGGCTGCGCGCGATCCTGCAGTTGCTCGCCGAGCGGCGCGTCGCGTCGCCCGGCACCGTCGTCACGGCGGTGGAGCTGTTCGAGGCCGCGTGGCCGGGGGCCTCGCTCGCTGACGGTTCCGGCATCAACCGGGTCTACGTGGTCTTGTTTCACCTGCGCTCGCTCGGGCTCGACGACTACATCATCCGGACCCGCTCGGGGTACGTGCTGGCCCCGAGGACGGAGTTCGTGTACGTCCCCGGGTGAGACGTTCCGGCGCTTCGAGCGCTCCCTCGAGGGACGCGACCCGAAGAAAAACTACGTCCGGCTGTGTCGCGACGAAGGGGGCGTGTGCGAACGGGCCGTGTGGGTGACGGAGCGCACGCCCATGCTAGAGACGGGCCACCGAGCCTTCCCGTCCGGAGAGGCTTCGTCGGTACTCGGTCGGAGTGCGGCCGGTCCAGCGCTTGAAAGCGTGGTTGAAGGAGCTCTGCTCGGAGAAGCCGGTCAAGAAGGCGACCTCCGCGATGCAGAGGCTTCGATCCCCGAGGTAGCAACGCGCCGTCACGTCCCGCTCCTGATCGAGCAGAGCGCCGTAGGTGACGTCCCACTCCTTCAGGTGGCGCTGCAACGTTCGCGGACTCCGTCCCAGGCCCTTCGCCACGGACTCCAGACTTGGATCGCCCCCCCTGAGTTGGGCCCCAATCGCCTGCCGGACCTCGTGAACAATGGCCGGTTCGGTCGGAACCTTCTTGAGCAAATCGCGGGCGTGCTCCTCGAGGACGTCGAAGAGGGCCGGGTTGGCGTTCGCGTTGGGGAGGTCCCAAACCTCTCTCGTCAGCGTGAACTCCGTGCGAGCGGCGCTGAAGTACACCGGACACTGGAACGCGCGTTCGTGTTCGGCAACGTGGGTCGGCTTCGGGAACTCGAAGCAGATCGAGCTCAGCGAGAAGTCGTTGGAGGTCGCCTGTCGGGTCCGAAGGTACACGGCCGCCAACGAGTACTCGGCGTAGGGGCGCGAGATGTTGGTCGGGCCCTTGGAGCTGACGAGCGCCACCCGATACCCGTCGCTCGACTCCGAGATCGGCAGGTGGACCTCGGAGTTGATGAGGGGAAAGTACTTGGACACCTGGCGCAGCGCGCCACCGACCGTGGGCGCGTTCGAGGCCAGAAAGTCGATGACCTTGTAGGCGCCGAAGGGCAAAGCCGCCGCGGCATGCAGGGCCAGGTCGGGATCTCGGGCCGTCTCGTAGGCCGCCGCCCACAACCGGGTGGCCGCAGCGCTCGGCAATCGGTGGTCCGGGTCCTCCAAAGGAGCACGCTGCATGCCCGCCGTGGCCAAGATGAGGTCAGAGTCGACCCCCAGGCGTTCGCAGGCTCGCAGCAGCGCTCGACTCGATACGCTCAATACGGTGCCGGACACCCGCGGGACTGTGACACATGTCGAATTTCTTGTCGAAACGAGACAGCGATTTGCTTTGAGACGCCAGCGGCACCTCGGCCGCTGAATGTGTCGCCGTTGGCCAAGCCTGTGTCGCCCCCGCGCAAGATTCTCTGGGTCAACGGGCTACCTTCTCCTGCGTACCCCGAGGCAGAAGGACGCTCCAGCAATGACCACACGCATCATCCGACGGACCGTAGGACTCGCCCTGGCGCTGGGCGCGCTCACTCTCCCGAGCCGGGCGTGGGCCCATGGGGCCGAACATGACGACGTGACCTTGCATCTCGGCGACGACTACGGGAGCTGCTACTTCGACCTCCACTCGGACCTGACCCCTGTGCAGTTTCGCAAGTTCGCCGCGGAGGGTGGGCAGCTCTCCCAGTTTCGAACGCTGTCGTCCGCCGAGGTCTTGGGCCCGTGGGTCTTCGATGTCGCGGTGGCGATGACCCACTCGTTCATCGATGACGGAGACGGCGCCTGGAACAACACGATGAGCCACCCGGAAGAGGACCACTACCTCGGCGCGGAGGTGAGCATTCCGCTGCTCATGGTCCGCATGGGCGTCACAGACAGCGTCGATTTGGAGGTCTCAGGGACCTACGACTTCCGAGCGAACTATGGCTTTTTGGGGGTCGGAGCCAAGATCGCCCTGCTGCAGCAGAAGTTGGGTGCCCCCGTGTCCGTCGCGATCCGCCCCTCCGTGAGCACCCTCATCGGTCCGGCCGAGGTGAGCTTGGCCTCCTTGAGCACGGAGCTCCTGGTGAGCCGAAGCTACTATCACCTGGCCGCTTTCGTTGGAGTCGGCGCGCGGGGAACCATCGCCTTCGATAGCTCGGCCGATACCAACGTGGGGAATCAAGGCGCTCTCCGCCCCGTGGTCCTGGCAGGACTGGAGTACGACCTAGAGTTCCTCAGCCTGGGCGCCCAAGTGGACTACTCCACCGTGCTGACCTTGGCCGCGCGGGTCGGTGTGCGCTTCTAAACGGTGGCGAACCAAAGGTCCTCCCCAACCCGAGGCTCGCCCGGACGTGGGGCGACCGCGGCGGCTCCGGGGGCGTGGTCACCGCCCCGGGACACCGCGTCAGGTCGCGGGGCGTCCCGGTCGCGTCGCGGGCCAGCCCCCAGGTCGCCTTGACGTGCCGGACCGCGCGGCCGGATGCTGGCGCGGCGCGGACCCGTCGTGGAGGTGAGGCGCGCACCGGGGGCCGAGATGACGGACGCTGAGCTCAGGATCGCCGTGGTGGGTGCGGGCGCGATCGGCGGGGTCACCGCCGTCTTCCTCGCCGAGGCCGGGCACGCGGTGCAGATCGTCACGAAGCACCCGGCGGTGGCCGCGCAGGCGCGCGGCGACGGCCTCCGCGTGCGCGGCGTGCGCGGCGAGCATCGCGCGACGCTCGACGGCGTCGCCACCGTGGCCGAGCTCCGCGGCCCGCTCGACGTGGCGCTGCTCGCGACCAAGTCGACCGAGGTGGTGGAGGTGGCCCGCGAGCTCCTTCCGCTGATGGCCGAGGGCGGCGTCGTGCTGACGATGCAGAACGGCATCACCGAGCAGGCGGTGGCCGAGGTCGTGGGCGAGCACGCCGTCGTGGCCTGCGTCGTGGCCTGGGGAGCGACGATGCTCGAGCCCGGCACCCTCGAGATGACCTCCGAGGGCGAGTTCGTGCTCGGCGCGCTCGACGGCCGCCCCGTGGAGGCCCTCGCGCCGCTCGCGACCCTGCTCTCGGCGGTGGTCCCCACGCGCGTGGCCACCAACATGATGGGTGAGCGCTACTCGAAGCTGATCATCAACGCCTGCGTCACGACCCTGGGCGGCGTCTGCGGGCTGCTCCTCGGCGACATGCTGGCGCGGCGGCCGGCGCGCGAGCTGTTCATCGCCATCATGCGCGAGGCGATGGCGGTGGCCGACGCGATGGGCGTTCGGGTCGAGCCCGGCGGCGGCGGCAAGCTCGACTTCTACCGCTTCGTGCGCGGCGACGGCTGGCTCGACCGCTTCAAGCGCCACGCCATGATCCGCCTCATCGGTTTCAAGTACCGGCGCCTGAAGTCCTCGACGCTGCAGTCCCTCGAGCGCGGAAAGCCGACCGAGATCGACTTCCTCAACGGCTACATCGTCGCCATGGGCGCGCGCCACGGCGTCCCCACGCCGGTCAACGCCGCGCTCGTGCGCATGGTCAAGGAGATCGAGGCCGGCACCCGGGCGATCGCCTACGCCAACCTCCAAGAGGTCGCCATCGCGGGCCGCTGATCCAACCCAGGACACCTCGATCAGCGCTCGTTTCGCTGCGTCTTGCTCGGGTGCCGGCAGCCTGCGGGGGAGGCACGCACGCACGCTTCTCCCCACGCTGCCAGAATGACCGGTCCCCGACGAGCTCACACATCAGCACGATAACTTTTGGTGATGACGCGGGGCGCGTCCACGCGGTAGGTCTTCCACACGCCCGGGGCTTCACCCGGGCGAGGAGCCCGTGATGCACCGCAACTTCGTCTGAAACCGCGCCTCGGGAGCAGGTCTGCTCCCACGGCCCCCGCACCGGCCGACGTCGTCGCGTCCCTGAGCATCCCGAGGGGGCGCGCAGCGCCGCGCCGCACGCCCTCTTGAGGAGCTCTCGTGTCCAAAGACTACCACCCCATGTGGGAATCGCTCGGCCTCGACCTCGACGCCCACGACGCCCTGCTCGACTTCCTCGGCTCGTACTACGCCGACACCTTCGTCGCCCAACCGAACCGCCCCGCGGCGATGGGCTACTTCGACTTCGTCATGAGCGAGGTCCACGGCCTGCGCATCGAGGAGCTCCTCGCCGCCAAGGCCGAGGGTCGCAAGGTCATCGCCACCTTCTGCACCTACGTCCCCGAGGAGCTCATCCTCGCTCTCGACGGCGTCATGGTCGGCCTCTGCGCCGGCGCATCCTTCGCCCCCGAGCTGGCCGAGGCCGTCCTCCCGCGCACCCTCTGCCCGCTCATCAAGGGCTTCTTCGGCTTCGCCCTCGGGCGCGTCTGCCCCTACCTCGCGGCGAGCGACCTCGTCGTCGGTGAGAACACCTGCGACGGCAAGAAGAAGGCCTGGGAGATCTACGGCGACATGAGCGAGCGCATGGTCGTGTTCGACCTGCCGCAGACCAAGTCCAGCGCCTCACGCGCCCTGCTGCGCGGCGAGTACGCCGCCTTCGCCCGCCGCCTCGAGGAGGCCACCGGCAAGACGCTGACCGTCGCGGCCTTCCGCCGCGGGGCCGCCATCGTCAACGCCAAGCGGGAAGCCCTCGCGCGCCTCGCCCGCCTGCGCGCGGCCGACCCCGCCCCCCTCTCCGGCCTCGACGGCCTGCTCGTCAACCAGATCGCCTTCTACGACGACCCGGTCCGCTTCACGACCCAGGTCCACGCCCTCTGCGACGAGCTCGAGCAGCGTATCGCCGCTGGCGTCGGCGTCGCCCGGCGCGGCGCCCCCCGGGTGCTGGTCTCCGGCTGCCCGATGGCCGTCCCCAACTGGAAGGTCCCGACCCTCGTCGAGCGCGCCGGCGCCGTCATCGTCGGCGAGGAGTCCTGCGTCGGCGAGCGCGGCCAGCGCAACACCGTCGATGCCAGCGCCGACACCCTCGACGGCGCCCTCGACGCCCTCGTCGATCGCTACCTCGGCATCGACTGCGCGATCTTCACGCCGAACCGCTCCCGCCTCGACCACATCGGCGAGATGCGCGCCGCGTACAACGCCCACGGCGTGCTGCACTACGGCCTCCAGTTCTGCCAGCCCTACCTGATGGAGGCCGGCCCCGTCGAGAAGGCGCTCGAGGGCGACGGCGTCCCCACCCTCCGCGTCGAGACCGACTACGGCCAGGAGGACGTCGGCCAGCTCCAGACCCGTATCGAGGCGTTCATCGAGCGCCTCGAGGGCTAGCCCGTGCGCGCCGCCGGGCTCGACATCGGGTCGCGCACGACGAAGCTCGTCGTGCGCGACCGCGGCGCCACCACCGTGCGCCGCTTCGCCGACACCTCCCACGACCCGCTCTCGGTGGCCCGCACCCTCCTCGACGGCGTCGCCTACGACCGCCTCGTCGTCACCGGGTACGGGCGCCACCTCGTCGGCGACCGCCTCGGCGCCGACGCCGTCAGCGAGATCAAGGCCGCGGCGATCGGCGCGCGCGCCAAGCACCCGCGCTGTCGCACCATCATCGACGTCGGGGGGCAAGACACCAAGGTCATCGCCCTCGATCCCGCCGGCCGCATGAGCCGCTTCCACATGAACGACCGCTGCGCCGCCGGCACCGGCCGCTTTCTCGAGCTCATGGCCGTCGCCCTCGGCCTCCCCCCCGACGAGTTCGCCGCCCTCGCCCTCGCCGCCCCGCGCGCCGAGAAGCTCACGACGATGTGCGCCGTCTTCGCCGAGAGCGAGGTCGTCTCCCTCGTCGCCCGCGGCGCCCCCCGCGACGAGATCGCCCGCGGCATCCACGAGGCCGTGGCGACGCGCATCAGCGCCATGGCGCGGAGCCTCCCCCTCCACGACGACCTCGTCTTCGTCGGCGGCGGCGCCCTCAACCGCGCCCTCGCCACGCTCGTCGCCCGCGCCCTGGACCGCCCGGTGGCCGTCCCCGAGGAGCCGCGCCTCGCCGCGGCCCTCGGCTGCGCCCTCCTCGCCGAGGCCCCCCCGCGCGAGGCGGCCTGCTGACCACCGCGGCCATGGGCCCTCCGCGGAGGGTACACCGCGCCGCCGACCCCACCGCCAGCGAAGGCGCGCGGGGGTCGCCGACGCGCGCCCCCAGCCGACCGTTCACGCCAGCGCCACCCAGGCTCCTCCCTCCTCGCGCCACGCCGCGCTCTCGGCGCATGTCGTGGT
>PHBI01000218.1 GCA_002841945.1 Deltaproteobacteria bacterium HGW-Deltaproteobacteria-14 | reverse complement strand
GCCGGGGGCGGTCGGAGACGCCGCCGCGAGCGCGTTGGCGGACTCCACCGAGGGCGCCGACTCGGGCGCGCTCGCCGCGGCCCCCGACGGCGTCGCGGGGCCGCCCGAGGACGTCGTCGCCGCCGTCGCGGCGGACACGGCCGCGCCCGCGGCGGACGACACCGTCGTCGCCGCGGCTGAGGACACCGAAGAGCCGCCGGAGGACACGCGGGCCGCTTCGCCGCCGGAGGACACCGCCGGTGGCCGGGTCGCGGCCTTCGTCCCGAAGGACTGGCGCAAGCTCAACTGCCCGGGTGGGATGGCGAAGGTGCGCAGCAAGATCCAGGTGACCCTCGCCGACGGTCGCAAGGTCTCCGACTGGGAGGTCTTCTGTGTGGACCGCTACGAGGCGCCCGGGGCCGGGCAGTCACCGACCGTCGACATCGACTTCGCAGGTGCGAGAGCCGCGTGCGTATCCGGCGGGAAAAGGCTCTGCACCCGGTCGGAGTGGCGAAAATCATGCGGTGCGAAATACCCCTACGGGCGCACCTACGATCCGGACGCCTGCAACTCCGTCGGGAGCGACGGGATGCCGCGCCCGGTGCTCGCGTCGGGCTCGAAGGCGAAGTGCAAGAGCGGCTGGGGGACCTACGACATGGTCGGCAACGTCGCCGAGTGGACCTCCGACGGGACGGTCAACGGCGGCGGCGCCTACAAGCACGGCGAGAGCGGGACCTGCTACCAGTCGAGCCGTCGCGCCGGCGGTCACCCCTACGTGGGCTATCGCTGCTGCGCCGACGCGCGTTAGGGCCATTACCGGTCTCTCCTGGGCGCAAGTGGCTATATTTACAGGACATTTCCTGCCGCAAAGAGCGCGGAGGACGCGGAGGCAGGAGCCTGCATGAAGGCGGCAGCTCCATCCGCTGTCCTCCTCTGCGCGCTCTCCGCGTCCTCCGCGGTGAAAAAGCTGCTTCCAGACAGCACGTTGACGCAATCTGATCGGCATTGGCGTCAGGGCGCTGACGCGCGCTGACGCGACGCGGGGGACCGCGGCCCGCGGGTTGTCGTCGGCGGTTCGCCGGGGCATCATCGCGTCATGATCGATCGCGACGAGCTCCCGAGCGTCTCGGCGGTGTTGCTGGCGGAGGCGGACCTCAGCGAGGCGGTGCGCCGGCTCGACGGTGCGCTGCAGGACAAGCGCTATGGCCGCTGGGATCGGGGCCTGCCGCCGGGCTATCCCGCGGCGCCCTTCGAGTGGCTGGGCTTTCTGGTGCTCCCGCTGCCCGCGGCGCAGGCGGTCGCCTTCGTCCCCCACGATCCGGGGCACGTCTTTCAGCTCGCCACCTGGCTGAGCGCGGCCTGGCCCGACGAGCTGCTCGTCGCGTGGCGCCGCTTTCGGGGCGGAGAGCCGGTCGCCAAGTTCCTGGTCGGGGGGGCGCCGCGCTGGAAGGACGGCGACGACGCCGATCACGAGGTGGGCTGGCGCGTCCCGAAGCTCCCGCCCGCCGATCTCCGGGTGCCGGCCAAAAAGCACCTGCCGGTCTCCGCGCGTGCGGCCGAGGTGCTGCTCGAGGGGCTCATCGCGCCCTTCCCCAAGGATCTGGCGGCGCCCGTGGGCGCCCGGGTCGTGACCTATCTCGAGCGCCGGAGCCCGCTCGCTTGAGAAGGTGTTCGCGAACGCGAACCGAGCACGCGCCGCATTCCATTGATCGGGCGTCGGCCGGCCTTTAGCGTATGCTTCGCAATCGCGGAGGTTCGTATGTCCCAGCGCTGGTTCCCGGTCGCGGTCTTGGCCGCCATGACGCTCGTCGCCTGCGGCGGCGATGGCACGACCGGCACCACCCCAGACACCGCCGACATCACCGATGACGTCAGCGTCGACGACGCGTCAGAGGACGTCACCGCCGATGTCTCCGACGACGACGGCGACACGGCGGCGGACACGTCGAGCCCGGACACGGCGGTCTCCGTCGGGGACCCGAACGTCGTGACGCTCATGGAGAACGAGCCGGTGACGCTGGTCGGGGGCGCCTCGGCGCCGATCACCGTCGAGATCCCGGCGGGCGCGAGCGCGGTCACCATCAGCGTGCTCGGCGAATCCGCCGGGATGTATGGCCTGTCCTCGTGGAGCGGCCCCGACGGCGGTGTGCTCGTCATCGACGGCTGGACCGACGGCGGCGGCGCGGCCCAAGGCCTGTGCCTCGACTGCCCGAACCGCATCGCCCTGTCCGAGGGCGACTTCGCCGCCATCGCGCCGAACAACCCCGCGGCGACGGTCGTCCCCGGCACCCACAGCTTCGTCGCCTTCGGCGTGGTCCCCAAGCCGGTCTCGCAGAACTTCCAGGGGCTGTGCGGCGACGGGGAGTGCACCATCCTCGACCAGTTCCAGTGCCCGAAGGACTGCGCCGCGACCCCGGTCGACGGCGACGTCCTCGTCAGCGTCTACGCGAAGGTCGTCGCTGCCCCGCCGACCGGCGGCGTGCTCGATCTGAACCTCCACTTCACCGGCGCCAAGGGGTGGACCGCCGCCACCGCGCCCGACGATCCCGAGCTCCAGGGTCTCCTCGACGCGGTGCGCACCATCTACGGCCAGAAGGGCGTCCGCATCCGCCTCGGCGAGATCACCTACCGCGACATCGACCCGTCCTTCCACATCATCGAGACGGTTCAGGGCGCCGACAGCGACCTGATGGAGCTCTTCTCCCAGTCCGAGGGCGCGCCGCGCAACGCGGTGAACCTGTTCTTCGTCGACGAGATCTCGGCGGCCCAGTTCGGCGGCGCCGGGGTCATCCTCGGCGTGTCGGGGGGCATCCCCGGCCCACCGCTCGAGCCCGGCACGTGGCGCAGCGGCGTCGCGATCTCGGTCAAGGAGGTCGAGGGCGCCCCGGCCGGAGTGGACACCACGATGGCCCACGAGACCGGCCACTTCCTGGGGCTCTTTCACACCAGCGAGCAGAGCTTCGGCTTCGGTGCGCAGATCCACGATCCGCTGCCCGACACCCCCGAGAACGACGAGAGCTTCTTGATGTTCTATACCGGCGCCGGCGACACGCTGTCGGACTGGCAGGGCCGCGTGATGCGCTCGAACCCCTTCGTCCGCCACGAGGCCGAGGACATGCCGTGATGGCCGCCCGATTCGCAAAACTCATCCTCCCCCTCGCGCTCCTCGGGATCGCCACGAGCGCCGCCGCGGCCCCGCCGCCCGACGCGGCGACCCAGCGCTTCGAGCAGCTGCTGCGGTCGATCGACGTCACGCCGAGCCGCGCGGACCTCGACGGCGCCTGGCCCGACGCCCGCGCGCGCCTGCTCGCCGCCGCCCAGGAGGCCACCCGCGACGACTGGACCCGGATCCGCGCGGCCAGCATCCTCGCGCTCTACCCGGACGCCGGCGTCCGCGGCGCGCTCCTCGCCCTCGCCGCCGATCCCCGGCCCGCCGTCCGCAGCACCGCCATCCACACCGCCGCGCGCGCCTTCGGCGTCCCGGGCGACGCCGCGCTGGTCGCCGCCCTCGAGGCGCGCCTGAGCGACCCCGACCCCGACGTCCGCGAGCACGCCCTGCGCGGCCTGCGCTGGGTCGACCACCCGGCCGCCGAGCGCCTCCTGGCGCGCCTCGCCGCCGGCGACGACGCCCGCGCCCGGCTCGCCAGGCGGACCCAGCAGCGCCGCGCCGCGCGCCTTGTAAAGGACGGCCGCTGATGGCTGACGCCCGTGACCCCGCGCTGCTGACCCTCGCCGAGGCACTGACCGACGATCCCCGCCCGACGCTCATCTGGGGCGAGCGCATGGCCGCGCTCCGCGAGCTGCTGCCCCCCGACTACCCGGCGCGCTACTTCACCGATGACCTCGCGACCAGCAAGGCGCTCGGCTGCCCGGTGGGCGTCGTCCCCGAGCTCGCCGGCGAGTCGCGGATCGCGCTCATGATGCCGCGCGCCAAGGCGCTCCTCGAGCTGCGGGTGGCGCTGGCGCAGACGCTGCTGCCGCCGGACGGGACGCTGTGGGTCGCGGGGCACCAGCAGGACGGCGTGAAGAGCGCCGAGACGCTGCTCGAGGCCACCGGCGCTCCACAGACGACCTACGTGGTGCACGTCAAGCGGCGCTGCCGCGTCATCGCGACCACCCTCGATCCGACGCGCCCAGCGCCGCCCGCGACCGTCGAGCGGTTCGAGCAGCGCGTCCCGGTCACCACCGGCGCCGGCGACTACGAGCTCGTCACGCTCCCCGGGGTCTTCGGCCACGGCCGCCTCGACGCCGCCAGCGCCGCGCTCATCGCGGTCCTCGACGAGCGCGAGCCCGGCTACCGCCGCGCCCTCGACGTCGGCTGCGGCGCGGGCGTCCTCGGCGCGTGGCTGGCGAAGAAGCGCTCGCGGGCGACGGTGGACCTGGTCGACGTCTCGGCCCTGGCCTGCGCGGCGGCGCGGCGCACCTTCGCCGTCAACGGGCTCGACGGGACGGCACACCTCAGCGAGATCGAAGACCTCGCGAAGGCGAGCTGGGACCTGGTCGTCTCGAACCCTCCCCGGCACGAGGGGCGCGAGCACGCCCACGAACTCACCGCGCGGGTCATCGACGCGGCGGCGTGGCGGCTCGGCAAGGGCGGGCGCTTCATCTGCGTCGCCAACCACGCCAAGAGCGTGACCGAGACCCTCGATCGCGCGTTCCGGACCGTCGAGGTCGCCCACCACGCCCCGGCGTTCCGGGTGTGGGACTGCACGCGCTGATGCTGCAATGCAGCATGATGTGGCGTCCGGGCGCCTGAATACTCAGTTCAGGCTGTCTGGCATCGCGAGGGTGAAGGGCGCGATCTCGGCGTCGAAGCCCTCGCGCTCGGAGTCCGGGTAGACCATCTGGTAGGTGCCGTGCATGGCGCCGACCGGCGTCTCGAGCGGGCAGGCGCTGGTGTAGGTGAAGCTCTGGCCCGGCGCGAGGACCGGCGTCTCGCCGACGACGCCCGGACCGCGCACGTGCTCGACGTGGCCGTCGGCGTTGGTGATCATCCAGTGGCGCGTGACCAGCTGCACGACGTCGTCGCCGACGTTCTCGATGCGCACCTGGTAGGCGAAGAAGAAGTAGCTGTGGTCGGGGTCCGAGCGCTCGGGGACGTAGAACGCCTCGACCGAGACGCGGACACCGCGGGTGGTGGCTTCACTCATGAGGGGGCTCCATCGGGCGGCGGCGCGTCACCGGGCCGCTCGTGCGTCGGGGCGGAAGCTCGCGTGGTAGCCCGGGTCCTCGATGGCGCGCGCCGCCGCGGTCGGCGTGAGCGGCGTGAAGACGTCGAGCATCACCGCGAGCTCGTCGGTGCGGGTGTGTCCGATGCTGCCGGCGTAGGCGCCGGGGTGGGGGCCGTGGGAGGTACCCATCGGGTGATAGGAGATCGAGCCCGGCCCCACGCCCTTGCGCGAGGTGAAGTTGCCGTGGGCGTAGAAGATGACCTCGTCGCAGTGCACCGAGGCGTGGGGGTAGGGGCACGGGATGGCCCCCTCGTGGTAGTCCACCAGCCGCGGGACGAAGGAGCACACGAGGCCGCCGCCGATGGCGAAGGTCCCGTGGATCGTCGGCGGCAGATGCACCGTCGACGTCTTCGGCTGAAACGCCCGGATCGGGAACGCCCAGGGCCACACCGTGCCGTCCCAGCCCACGACGTCGAGCGGGGTGTGGTCGAGCTCGTAGCGGGTGTAGCGGTGGTCGCGCTTGGCGACGATGGAGCGGACGCCCTCGTCGAGCGGGCCGAAGAAGCTCGGGCGGCGGAAGTCCCGGTGGGTGAACGGCGCGTCCATGCGGAGCTGGCCGATGTCGTTGCGGAACTGCTTGGGCACGTGGAGGTCGCTCAGGGCCTCGATGACGAACCAGTGCTGCGCGACGTCGGCGTCGAGGATGAAGCGGTGGGTGAGCCCCCGTGGCACGAAGACGTAGTCCTCGGGGCCGAAGCGGACGTCGCCGAGCAGCGTGCGCAGGAGCCCGCCGCCGGCGTGGATGTAGTAGAGGTCGTCGCCGTCACCGTTCTCGAGGTAGACGGGGTCGTCGCGGTCGGGCCGCGCGACCGACAGCACGACGTCGCGCGAGAACAGCAGCGGGACCCGGGCGTCGATCGGCGCGCCGCCCGCGGCGGGGAGGCCCGTCGAGTCGAGGTGGCGGCGCAGGAGCAGCGCCGTGGTGGCGTCGTCCGCCGGGACCGGTGCCGGCCAGCCGTGATCGGAGCGACCCCACTCGCGGTGAACGTGGGGGGCGTTGACGCGGTAGGCGATGGTGAACGGGCCGTCGAAGCCCGCGCGGGTCAGGCAGTGCTCGTGGCGCAGCGCCTGGTTGGGGCCGTACAACCCGATATGGGGCTTGTCCGGCAGGTCGCCGGCGCTGATCCGGTCGATCATGCCTCGTGCGCCCGGGTCTTCTGCTCGAGCTCGATGGACTCGAACAGCGCGCGGAAGTTCCCGCCGCCGAAGCCCTTGTCGCCCTTGCGCTGGATGATCTCGAAGAAGAAGGGCCCCGCCTTGTCGTCGTGGTACAGGCCGGCCGCCTCCTGCAAGAATATCTGCAGCAGGTAGTGCCCTGGCCCCTTGCCGTCGACGAGGATGCCGTGCTCGCGCAGCACGGCGATGTCCTCGTCGATGCGCCCGACGCCGAGGCGCTCCATGCGCGCGGGCAGGGCGTCGTAGTAGCTGCCGAGGGTCGGCATGAAGGCGACGTCACGGGCGCGCAGGCCGGCGACGGTCCGGATGATGTCCTTCGTCGTCAGCGCCACGTGCTGGAAGCCGGCGCCGAGGTTGTCGACCACGAACGTGTAGATCTGGGACGCCTCGAAGTGGGGGCGCATCGGCTCGTTGTTGGCGAACTTCACGCCGGAGTGCGGGTCCCACAGGACGACCGACTTCAGCCCCGAGCCGTGGTCGTTGTCCGGCGCGACGTCGTCGGTGTGAAACGCGATGTCCCAGTACTCCTCGAGTCCGAGGACCTCCTTGCACCACAGGACCATGGGCTTGAGGGTCAGGAAGTTCGAGGTCACGTGGTCGAACTGCTCGAAGCCGAAGCGATTGGTCGGGCGGTCCGGGGGCAGGGCGGTGATGCCCTGGTCGAACCCGTCGTAGCCGTCGCGCTGCACGAAGCGGAAGATCCCCTCGCCGAAGGCCGTGGTGATGTCGAAGCGGCCGAGCCGTCCGCCGGTCGGGGCGTCGTACCAGCGGACCTCGTCGACGAGGGTGGCGCCGCGGGCGTCGAGCACCGCGAAGGTCCGCGCGACGTCCTCGACCTCGAACACGAGCGCGGTGATGCCGTCGGGGTGGCGGCGGAGGTAGCGCCCCGAGGGGCTGTCCGGCGACAGCGGCTGGACCACCGTCACGCGGCAGTCGCCCGCCTGATAGATCCGGGTCGTCTCCCGGGTCCGGTCCTCCCAGCCCGCCTCCGACCGCCCGACCAGGCCGAAGTCGACCTTGTCCCGGTAGAAGGCGTGGCTGCGACCGACGTCGTTGACGTAGAAGACGATGTCCTCGAGTCGCTTGATCCCGAGCTCCGCTGAGCGTGCCATGGGTCCTCCTCGTCGCTGGCGATGCGGTTGGCGCGTGCCGTTCTATCGCACGCGAACCCGCTCCGGATCAAACTTCCGCGGGGCCGCGGCGGTGGGCGCCCGCAACGCGCTCGGCGCCCGTCGAAGCGCGTTGTCCCGCGCCGCGCGAAGTGGTAGTGCGAAGGCCTGTTTGGGAGGTGTCCGATGGCCAATCGCCCCGTGAACTTCAGCCCCGGTCCGTCAATTCTCGCCCCGTCCGTCTTGGAGGAGGCCGCTCGCGCGGTCCTCGCCCTCGATGACGTCGGGCTCTCGATCCTCGAGATCAGCCACCGCTCCGCGACCTTCGAGAAGATCCTCGCGGACGCTCGGGACGGCCTGCGCCGGCTGATGGGGGTCCCGGAGACCCACGACATCCTGTTTCTGCAGGGGGGCGCGCGCGGACAGTTCGCGCAGCTCGCCCTGAACTTCCTCACCCCCGGCGTGTCCGGGGCCTACGTCGACACCGGCGAGTGGGCCCGCTACGCCATGGAGGAGGGCAAGTTCCTCGGCGGCACCTACGCCCTCGCGTCGAGCAAGGAGCAGGGCTACGCGGTGCTGCCGCCGCTCGCCGGCCTCACCGTGAAGGAAGGCACCCGCTACGTCCACACGACGTCGAACAACACGATCTACGGCACGCAGTTCCAGGAGCTGCCGGACTTCGGCGCCACCCCCCACATCTGCGACATGTCGTCGGACATCCTGTCGCGGCCGGTGGACGTCAGCCGCTTCGCGATGATCTACGGCGGCGCCCAGAAGAACGCCGGGCCGAGCGGCGTGACCCTGGTCGTCATCGACAAGGCGTTCATGGAGTCCGGGCGCAAGGACATCCCGAAGATCTGGCAGTACCGGGTGCAGGCGGCCAAGGACTCGATGTTCAACACGCCGCCGACCTTCGCGATCTACGCCGTCGGGCTGGTCACCAAGTGGCTCGAGGCGCAGGGCGGGGTCGAGGGCATCGCCAAGGTCAACGAGCAGAAGGCGCGCCTGCTTTACGACGCCATCGACGGCTCGGGCGGCTACTACCGGGCCAACGTCGCCGCGTGGGAGCACCGCTCGCGGATGAACGTCACCTGGCGCCTCGCGAGCGAGGACCTCGAGAAGGCCTTCGTCGCCGAGTCGAAGGCGGCCGGGCTCTCCAACCTCAAGGGCCACCGCAACGCGGGCGGCATCCGCGCGTCGCTCTACAACCAGCTCCCGATGGCCGGTGTCGAGCGCCTCGTCGAGTTCATGGCCGCCTTCAAGAAGGCGCACTGACTGAGACGGCAGGTTGGGGACCGGAGTCCGCACGGGGGAAGGTTTGACCCGCCCGGCGGCCCCCGCGCTCCCGGTCGCGTCCGTACTCGAGGACCTGGCGGCGGCCCTGCGGGGTCACCGCCGGGTCGTCCTCGTGGCGCCGCCGGGGTCTGGCAAGACCACCCTGGTGCCGCCCTTCTTACTCGCCAGCGGGCTCTGCCCCAGCGGCGAGATCGTCGTCCTGCAGCCCCGTCGGGTGGCCGCCCGGACCGTGGCTCGCCGCATCGCGGCGGGGCTCGGCGAGCGAGTTGGCGAGCGGGTTGGCTACCAAGTCCGGTTTGACACCGTCGCGTCGCACAAGACGCGCATCCGGGTCGTCACCGAGGGGATCCTGACCGCCTGGCTGCAGCGCGACCCCGAGCTGCGTGGGGTCGCGGCGGTCGTCCTCGATGAGCTCCACGAGCGCAGCCTCCACGCCGATCTGGCGCTGGCGCTGGTGCGCGAGGTCCAGGAGGCGCTGCGCGAGGATCTGCTGCTGGTGGTCATGTCGGCGACCCTGGACGCCGCGCCGGTCGCCGCCTACCTCGGGGGCTGTCCGGTCGTGTCGAGCGACGGGCGCCTGCACCCGGTCGCGGTCTCGCACCTGCCGCGCGCCGCCGAGGGGCCCGTCGCGGAGGTCGTCGCCGCCGGCGTCCTCGCGATGGTGGACGGCGCCCCGGGCGGAGACGTCCTGGTCTTCCTGCCCGGCGTCCGGGAGATCGAGGCTGCGCGCGGCCGGCTGACCGCGCCGCTGGCGTCGCGCGGCTGGGACACCGCGGTCCTGCACGGGCGCCTCGACCCGGCCGCCCAAGACGCCGCGCTCGATCCAGGGCCGCGCCCCCGGGCCATCCTCGCGACCAACCTGGCCGAGACCTCCCTCACCATCGCCGGGGTGGCCGCGGTGGTCGACAGCGGCCTCGCCAAGGTGATGCGCTTCGAGGCCGGGCTCGGGTCGGGGCGCTTGACGACCGAGCGCATCTCCCGCGCCTCGGCCGACCAGCGGGCGGGGCGCGCCGGGCGCCTCGGACCGGGGCGCGCGCTGCGCCTCTGGACGGTCCATGACGAGCGCACGATGGCGGCCTTCGACGACCCCGAGATCCGTCGGGTCGACCTCACGGGCCTGGTCCTCGAGCTCCGGGCCTGGGGTGTCGCCGACCCAGCCGCCTTCCCGTTCTTCGAGGCGCCCGAGCCCGAGCGGCTCGCCGCCGCCGAGGCGACCCTGAAGGCGCTCGGCGCCATCGATCCGGTGACCGGTGGGCTGTCGCGCCTCGGCCTTCAGCTGCGTCGCGTCCCGGCGTCGCCTCGGGTGGCCGCCTTCCTGGTCGCCGCGGCGGAGGCCGCCATCCATGACAAGCGCGTCGG
>PHBI01000217.1 GCA_002841945.1 Deltaproteobacteria bacterium HGW-Deltaproteobacteria-14 | reverse complement strand
TTCATCCGGGCCACTCTTGAGCCGCACCCACTCGAGGGGCTGCTCACCCGCCTTCCGACTGTTTCCGATCACACCCGGCCGAGGGGGGCAGCTTGACGTCGGGGCCGAAGGCGGAGGCGTGCGCCTGCACGCGCGCGTCGAGGGAGGCGAGGTGCGGGTGGGCGCCGCGGTAGGGGTGCACGCCGACCAGGAGCTGGAAGGCGAGGACGGACCAGCCAGATTGCAGCTCGCCGGCCCACCCGCCCCGGGGCGCGTCACGGGTCGGGGACGAGCACGACGACCGAGTAGCCGACGGCGGTCTCGCCGCCCGGGTTCGCATAGGAGTGCTTCTGGTCGGCGCGGAAGGAGATCACGTCGCCGGGGCGCAGGTGCCAGGTGTCGCCGGCGACGACGAGGTCGAGCTCGCCGAGCTCGCACGTCAGGTACTCGCGGGTGCCGGGGGTGTGCGGGATCCCGCCCATGCGGCCGTCGGGAGGGAGCTCGATGCGGTCCATCTCCATGCCGGGGATCGGGTGCGGGAGCAGCTTGCGTACGCGCGCCTGGCCGCGGATGCGCTCGGGGAGGGTGCCGAGGGGGAACAGCTCGCAGGCGCCGCGGGGGGCCGAGAGCAGCTCCTCGACCGCGACCTGGAGGGCCATGGCGGCGCGGTGGAGCACCGAGATCGTCGGGTTCGCCGAGCCCGACTCGAGGTTCGTCCAGGTGGCCCGCGGGAGGTCGCCGACCTTGGCCATCTGGGCCTGGGTGAGGCCGCGGGCGAGCCGCAGCTGGCGCACGTTCTTGGCGATGCGGTCGCCGAGATCTTCGGTCATGGAGCCTCCAGAGAGCGCTGTGTCGCCTCGCGTTTTGGCCTTTGGACAAGCAATTGGCAAGAACGGCAACAGATTGCCGGAGATGCATACAGTGGGCTCACCTCGTTCCGGGAGAACACGATGCAGCTCGCAGATCACGCCATCCTCATCACTGGTGCCAGCGCTGGCCTCGGTCGCGCCCTCGCCCTCGAGCTCGCGCGGCGCGGGGCGAGGCTGGCGCTCGTCGCCCGCGGCGAGGCCGCCCTCGACGCCGTCGTGGCGGAGATCCGCGCCGCCGGCGGCGTCGCCCACGGGATCGCCGCAGACGTCGGCGACAAGGACGCCGTCTACGCCATCGCCGGCACGGCGGCGGCCCTCGTCGGAGACATCGACGCGGTCGTCCACAACGCGAGCACGCTTGGGCCGACCCCGCTTCGGATGCTCGGCGACACCGCCTGCGAGGACCTCGAACGCGTCCTCGCGGTGAACCTCGTCGGTCCGTTTCGGCTGACGAAGGCGCTGGTCGGGCCGATGCTGCTGCGCGGGCGCGGGCTCGTCGTGCACGTGAGCTCGGACGCCGCGACCGAGGCGTACCCGGCGTGGGGGGCGTACGGCGCGTCGAAGGCGGCGCTCGACCACCTCGAGCGGATCTGGGCCGCCGAGCTCGACGGGACCGGCGTTCGGTTCCTCGGGGTCGACCCGGGGGAGATGGACACGGCCATGCACGCGGCCGCGATCCCCGACGCCGACCGCGCCAGCCTCGCGCGCCCGGCGGAGGTGGCTCGCGCGGTCGTCGCGATGATGGCGGCGGACGACCTGCCGAGCGGCGCGCGCCTCGCCGCCGGCGCCTTCGCGGTGACGTCATGAGCGCCGCGATGGCACCGGCGCGCGGGCGTCGGGACGACCCGCGCGAGACCCGCCTGCTCACCGTCGACCCGGCTCACGGGCGGGTGGTCGACGGGCGGATCGGGGACCTGCCGCGCCTCCTGGCGCCACACGACGTGCTCGTGGTCAACGACGCGGCGACGCTGCCGGCGTCCTTGCGCGGGGTCGCGGCCGGCGGGGCGCCGATCGAGCTGCGGCTCGCGGGAGAGGACGAAGGCGGGCGCTGGGTCGGCGTGCTCTTCGGGGACGGCGACTGGCGCACGCCGACCGAGCACCGCCCGGCGCCACCAGCGCTGGCGGTGGGAGCGCGGCTCGGCTTCGACGGCCTGACGGCGACGGTCGTCGCGGTCGACCCGGCGGCGCCGCGCCTCGTGACGGTGGCCTTCGACGGAGGCGAGGCGGAGTTCTGGCGGGGGCTCTATCGCGTCGGGAGGGCGGTGCAGTACGCCTACGCGCGGGCGCCGCTGTCGCTCTGGGATGTGCAGACGGCCTACGCCGGGCGGCCGTGGGCGGTGGAGCCGCCGTCGGCCGGGATCCCGCTGTCGTTCGAGCTGCTCGTGGCGCTCCGGAGGGCGGGGGTCGGGCTCGCGCACGTGACCCATGCGGCCGGGCTCAGCTCGACCGGAGACGCCGAGCTCGACCGGCGGCTGCCGCTACCCGAGCGGTACTGGGTGGGGGCGCCGGCGGTGCGCGCCATCGCTGAGGCGCGAGCTCGGGGCGGGCGGGTGATCGCGGCCGGGACCTCGGTGGTGCGGGCCCTCGAGGGGGCGGCCCTTGCGCACGGCGAGCTGGCCGCGAGCGCCGGGGTCACGGCGCTGAGGATCGGCCCAGCGACGGCGCTGTGCGTGGTCGATGGGCTGCTGTCGGGCCAGCACGAGCTTGGCTCGAGCCACTTCGACCTGACGACCGCCTTCGCGGACCCGGGCCTCCTGGCGCGCGCCCACGAGCACGCGGTGCAGGCCGGCTATCGGGGCCACGAGTTCGGCGACGCCGTGCTGATCCTGCCCCGAGGGATGCCGGGCGAGCGCGAACCCGACGCGCGTCGCCGCCGCCCTCCCTCCACGAGGCGTCCGTCCACGTCCACAACCGCGAGCGCGTCGTGCAGCGCGTTCTCACCATGAAGCGCGCCTCGTTTGGCTCGCTGCGAGCGCTTGAGGAGCGGCTCGGGAACCTCACCGAGGACGTCGACGCCATCCTCGCAAGACCGCTCGCTGGCCCCTCGCCGACAAGCCGCTCATCCCGGCGTGACCGGATCGGGATCACCCAGGCGCAGCATCGCGAAGAGGTCGGTGACGCCGGGATCGCAGCCCTGCTGCGTGAGCAGGGTGGTGACTTGGCCGCGGTGGTGGGTCTGATGGTTGAAGACGTGGGCGACCGCCCACCAGAGCGGAGACTCCTGCCTCTGGCCGCGGCGCACGTACGCGAAGGGGGCGGCAAGCCGCTCGGGGGTGAGCCGGGAGATCCAGCCCGAGAGCTCGTTGTCGGTCAGCGCTCGCTCCCGGCGCAGATCAGCGAAATCGGCGTAGAGTTCCTGCTCGAGGGAGCGGATGCCTCCGGGACCGATGAACCCCTCCGGGACGGTCACGCCCTCGAAGCGCGCGAGCCAGACCCGGTCCGCTAGCAAGATGTGATTGAAGGTGCCGTGGATGGACTTGAAGAACGCGCTGCGGTCGCGCTTGCGCGCTTCGTCGCTCAGCGTGGCGGCGAGCCCGTAGAGCTTGTCGTTCATCCAGCGGTTGTATCGAGCGAGGGCGCCCAGCCATTCGGGACTCGTCATCGCGGCTAGCTTAAGGCCGAGCTTCGGCGTTGCCAAGTGTCGCGCGGCCGCCTACCTCTTGGCTGACGCGCGAGGTCCGGGGCTCGTCGCTGCGCTGCGCGGGCGCGCAAGCGTCACTCGCCCCGCCAGGGTCGCGGCGCTCGGGTCGAGTCGGTGGAGGGTCACCTCGCGGTCGTTCACGAGGGCGTACATCCCCTCGCCGACCGCCGCGGCGCCGAGCAGCACCCGCGGTCGGACCTCACGGCTGACCGCGTCGACGAGATCACCGTCGTCATCGAGGCGGTACGTGGTCACGTCGCGGGGCCGGGACGGCCACACGACCGCGCTCCCCTCGGCCGGCGTCCGGTCCCGGCGGAGACAGACGGCGTCCCTGTCCACGCCGCACGCGTTCTCCCACCCGGTCAGGGCGCCACTCAAGTGGACCACGAAGCCCGACAGCGGGCTCCGCGCGAGAGCGGAGCTGCCCGCGGGCCCGCCCTGCGCGTCGTAGCGGTCGAGGTGGAGGACCGGGGGCGCGTCGCGAGCGCGCGGCGGCGGCGGACTACTCGGCGGGGACGCAGTCCCCACGGGCGTCGTCGCAGCTTCCCGAGCCGCGGCTGGTGGCGGTGTAGACGCGCTGCGCCCACACCCCACCGGAGCAGCGCCACCGACCAAGCGCGAGCCGTTGGGCAGATCGCCAGCCCCCGGCCTCACACACCGCGGCACTCTCGCGCGCGGAGATTCGGCCCGGCGAGACACCCGAGACGCCTCGGGGGTTGAAAGAGACACCGTCCGGCTGCGACAATCGGGACTCGCCCCCCCAAACACTGGACGCCCCTCATGACGCAACTAACCGCGTGGGCGGCTAGCTCGGCGACGCCGGTGAGGACGAGGAGGCGCCGTGCCCGGGAGACCCAAACTACCCGTGACGTGACTCCGGCTCGGTTTTTCACCGGCAGCCCCCGCGGGTCACGCCCCGGCGCCCCACGCTCACGGTGCACCGCGGCCCTTGCTCTGACGGCGGCAAGGAGAGGACCGCGCCTCGTTCACGCCGCCCGGCGCGGGCTGTCCGATGGGCGTGGCGAACGGCCTCCACACCCGCTACAGTCCGCCCATGCGGGCCCTCCGTCGCCACAGCGCCACAGACTCGCGCCGCATACCCCGGCGATACGTGCTCGCGCTCGCGCTCCTCTGAAGCCGTCGGCCAGGGCGGCCCGTCGTTGGTCGCTCAGGGCATGGCTCTGCAGCATCGAATGCCGTTGTAGATACCGTTGCTACCCGCGAGATCAGACTGGCGCCGCGACGCTCGAAGATAATGTGCCAGGGCGGCCTCGTAGTAGCTGCCGCGGCGGACTCGGACGTTCGTGTCGTCCCAGAACCCGACCGCGCCCGGATACGCCCAGTGCCAGTCGGACGTCCACTCCATCACGTTGCCGGCCATGCCCAGCGCGCCGTAGGGCGAGGCCCCCGCCGGGCGAGCTCCCGCCGCGCCCGTGATGGTTGCCGACTCGCAGAAGACGGACCCAGAACGGAACACGACCTTGTCGCAGCTCGGAGCGCTCTCCCCCCACGGGTAGGTCCGCATTGAGGTCTGGCAGGGTCCGGTGAGCGTCTCGCACCCGCCGCGCGCCGCGCGCTCCCATTGCGCCTCGGTGCAGATGTCCGAGCTCGGCCCGAGACCCTGACAATAGGCGCGCGCCTGATACCAGTTCACGGCGTTCACCGGGTGTGCGTGCTTCGTCCACGCCACCCCGGAGTTGAGTGGCGGGGAGTAGGTCGCGTAGACGTAGCTCGCCTCGTTGTGTTGGGGCAGGCACCCCACGAAGCCGGTCGCCGTTGGGACCCCGTAGCCGCACCAGGCGTAGTAGGCGGCGGCCGTGACCTCCGTGCGGCCGATGGCGTACGCCGGCAGCGTCACCTCGTGCTGTGCCTTCTCGTCCTTGACCATGTTGGCCGGCGCGCAGTAGCCGTCGAGCGCGGCGTTGCAGCCCATCCAGAACGTCCCGGCCGGGACGTAGACCTCGTCGTGATCATAGGGCAGGCCGTCCAGGACGAAAGCCGCCCGCTTGACACAGAACGCCGGGTAGCTCGAGCCCTGTGCCGCTTCGGTGCTGCATGTGAACCCCGCCGGACACGGGACGCCGAGGAGGCCGCAGCCCAGCCCCGCGGCCGCGGCCGGCGTGTTGACGCCGTACTCGAACCCGAAGGGCGGCTCAGCCTCGCTCGTCGTCGTGTAGGCCGGCCGCAGCATGGCCCCCGCGTCGCCGAAGGCCAGGGCCTCCGCCCCGCAGCTCCCCAGGTTCACCTCCCAGGTGACCACGGGGTAGACCGCGCCCGGGGCGATGACGCCGCCCTCGACGACCGAGCTCCCCGCCCCGTCGTGCGCCGTCCCGCGGGTGCGCAGCCAGCAGTCCTCGATGCCGGGGCCGGCCTCGACCTTCCGCCTCACGCCCAGCGCCACGTTCCAGTAGACCTTCTGCCCCGGCACGCCGCCGCTGGTCAGCTGCTCGACGCCTCGGTAGACACCGACCTGATAGAGCCAGGTGTCTGCGTCCGCGCTCGTCGGCGACGTCACGGCGCCGCACGCGTCACCGCCGACCTCGCCCGCGACGCATTGGTTGCCTGCGGCCCGCGACGGGTCGATCACCACGTCCGCTTCGAAGCCGTCGCCGAAGTCGGTGGGAGCGGTGCAGTCGAGCTCGAGCGCGTCGAGGTAGAGCACGGTCTCGACGTCGACGCCCACGGCCGCCGTGCAGGCGAAGCCCAGCACCATCGTCGGGCCGCGCGCGCCGCCCGGCGCGAACAGCAGCGCGACGTCTTCGCTCCCGTCTGCGGCGCAGCCGTCGCCCGTCGTGTCGTCGCAGCAGTCGAACTTCGCCGAACAGAAGATGTTGTTGAAGTTCACCGCGATGTCGAAGAAGCCCTGCTGGGCCGGGCGCATCAACGCCACGTCGAACCGCACCGCGGCGTCAGCGTTGGGCAGGCAGTTGACCGCTTGGGTGAGCGGCGCGAGCGCCGTCGGGTTCTCGAAATCCAGCGCCGACCCCACGACCCCGCCAGCGCCACCGGAGGCGAACGCCCCGAGGGTGGTCACCGCGCCCGAGTACACCCCGACGACCCAGACGTTCACGGTGTTCTCGGCCACCGCCGGGTCCGCGTCGCACGGCCCCACGTAGCTCGCCGAGCCCGCGCCGTCCCCGTAGCCCGACGACGACAGGCGCCGCTGCCACACCACGTCGGCGGTGGGCGTGCGACCGTTGACCACCTCGACGTCCCACACGACGTCGCCCACGCCCTGCAGGTTCAGGGCGGCCACGCTCACCGCCACGCCGGGTCCCGCGAACCCTCGCCCGCTCGGGGGCTCAGCCGGGCCCGCACACCCCGCCAAGATCGACATCGCCACGACGGTCACCCAGCGCCCGGCCATCCCTCACCCCTCTCGCACTGCAATAGTGCTGCGCCTCGTTGGGGCGCGACCGGGGAGAGCTGCCCGAGATCGCCCGTTCCGCGGTGCAGCATCATTGATAGCATGAGCGCCGTTGTTGTGATTCGTAAAAACAATCACGCCCCGGTGACGCTCGATCGGCGGGGCGGGCGATCGTCGGGGTAGAGCCCTCCGCGAGGGTGCAGACACATCATCGGGGAAGACTCACCGGGCTCAGTCGGTCTTCCCGGCCCGCCACACCGCCCTCGTCGTCGCGTTCTGAGCCGCTACTCCCAGGCGCGCCACAGGACCTCGCCGACCACCCCGACGACTATTACCTCGTCGACGTGCGCACCCCCGAAGCCTGCGCCCTGCACCCAGGAAACAATCGGAAACAATTGACGATTTGTCTGCCCAGCGCTGGGTCATGTGCGGCGCAACGACGATGCGCCGCCCCTGCGGCGTCACCACGACCAGGAAGTTGGTCCCACTCGGCGCCAGCTCGTCGGTGCCCAGATACGCCACGGTGATCGTGTGGCTGCCCACTGGCAGGCCGCTGATCGGTGCGGAGATCGCCTCGCCATCCTGAATCGACACCGGACCGTCGCCCCAGGGCTGCCCGTTCACCTCGAAGCGCACCATCCCGATGACCGGACCTTGTGCGGGCGGCTTCATGGTGACGGTCGCGGCCACGGTGAACGAACCGCTGCTGGGGATCGGCGTGATGGATGGAGTCCCGGTCGTCACCGTAGGCAGGAGCCCCGGGCTCGGCGTGTAGCGCAGGACGGCGCGCCCGTGACCGCTATGCACCCCCTGTTCGAAGGCGGTGCTGGCCGGCCCCCAGCTGCTCCCCCCACCGCCTCCGGCAGACAGCTGCTCCCCGGCATAGGAGGAGCCTCCCCCGCCGCCGCCTTGCCAGCCGCCTCCGCCGCCGCCCCCACCGTTTCCATTGGGGGATGACTGTTGGGCATGGCCGCCGCGTCCGCCCCCCCCCAATAGGGGTCGGCGGCCTCCGGCTGTCCGTTGAACCGGTCCACATCAAAGCCGAGCCAGTTGGCGCTGACGCCCGCAGCGCCCGGCTCCTGGGTGGACCCGCCCGTGCCGCCCGTCGGGGCGGTGAAGCTGTTCCCGTCCACGCAGGACAGCGCCGCCCCATGGCCCCCATCGCCGCCGACGAGGCCACCACCTTGGCCGCCAGGTGCCCCCGGTCCGAGCAATTCGTAGCTTGGAAAGCTGCCGCCAGGCGTGTAGCTGAGTAGCGCGCCCCCGTCGCCGCCGCCGCCGCCGGCCACCAGGATGCGGCCGGGGTAGCCTGGGAAGTCCTGCAGGACCACCGTCCCGCGTCGGGACCGGACACGATGTCGATGTCCGCCGCCCGGCCGACCAGGATCCAGACTGCCGACACGAGGACCGGCTGACCACGTCGCCGCTCGAATACCTTGGAAATCAAGCTATTTGATGGCGCATGGTAATTGTCGATGTCGCCGCGCACCCCCCTGTCGGACACCAGCACGGCGACCAGCGCATCTCTTGGCGATTGCCCCTCTTCGATGCTCGGGGCCGACGGCTGGCGCGCCATCCGCTTCACCGACGAAGACATCACGGCCGACCCCGAGCTGACGACGATCGTGGTGACGACCGAGTGATCGCCCCTCGGTGAGCGCGCCGGGCGTGGCATCCCCCCCGGCGCGCTATCGCCGAGAGACCCGATTCTACGAGAGGTTGATCCGACGTGCGGCTGAGCCCGATGGGTTCAGCCGCCCAAACGGGTTGCGTCGTGGATCTCCATATCGCACAGTCAGCCCGCGTCACGACGTAAGCACCGGCGCCAGCCCGCATCGGTGAGAACAGCGTCGTCGCGCCAAAGGACAGGATGCGAGGCGTCTCCGTATCGAAGGCCAGGCCGTGCGTTATGTGCGACCAGGACGTCGCCCCACCCGCGCTGCGCACCTCCCGATCGCGCGGCCTCGCCGCGCTGGTCGCAGGCGCGGTGCTGGCGTGGACCGGGGCGGCGCACGCCACCGCGTACCCGTGCACCAGCGCCGGCTTCGCGTCGGCGATCGCCGCTGGCGGCACCGCGACCTTCTCGTGCTCGCAGGCCACCACGCTGACGGTGATCGAGGGCACGACCATCGACACGGCGCTGGACCTCGACGGCGGCGGGCTGGTGACGCTCGCGGTCGCGAGCGGCAAGTACGGGATCACCACCTACGCCCCAGCGTCGTTCAAGGGCGTCACGTTCACCGGCTCGACGGTGGGAGGCCGCGGGACGTGGATCAACGCGACCGCGGACCTCACGCTGGACTCGGTCACGTTTCGGGACAACCCAGCGAACGTGGGCAGCACTCTGGTCGAGGCCCGCGACTGGAGCGGGGTCCCGTGCCTGGTCACCGTGAAGAACAGCGTGTTCTCGGGGACGGCCGCCTCCCACATCTTCCTCGAACGCTGCGCCGCCAACGTGGAGAACACGACCTTCGACGGCGGCCGCGTCGCCGTGTGGGTGGATGCGGACGCCGCGGCGACGGTGCGCTACGCCACCGTCGTGGGCAACCAGGGGCTCTTCGCCGCCAACAACGGCGGCACCGTGAGCGTGAGCCGCTCCGTCCTCGTGAGCGCGTCCGGGATCGAGGGCGCCACCTCCGGGGGCTACAACATTATCACCGGCGGGACGCCGCTGATCTCGCTCCTCTCGAGTGACGCGTTCGTGACCGACGCCGGACTCGGCGCGCTCGCCGACAACGGGGGCCCAACGAAGACCTTCGCCGTCACCCAGGCGAGCCCGGCGATCAACTTCGCGACCGACGCCGGCGCGCCGAGCTACGACCAGCGCGGCGCCGGTCACCCGCGAGTGCTGCAGGGGCGCTCCGACGCCGGGGCCTACGAGTCCAACTTCCAGGCGATCCCGGTCATCACGGCCCACCCGCAGGGGCAGACGCTGTTCGCGGGCGAGGCGCTGAGCCTCGGCGTCACGGCGATCGGACCGGTCAGCAAGAGCTACCAGTGGAAGAAGGACGGCGCCAACATCAACGGCGCGACCGGCGCGACCTACACCAAGACCGCGGTCACCGGAGACGCCGGGAGCTACACCGTCGTCGTCACCGGCCCGGACGGCTCGGTGACGTCGAACGCGGCCACGGTCGCGGTCAACGGGCCCCCGAACATCACCGCCCAGCCCCAGGGCGCGACGCTCTTCGCCGGCCAGGCGCTGAACCTCAGCGTCACCGCCAGCGGCGTCGGCCTCGCCTACCAGTGGAAGCAGGACGGGGCCAACATCGACGGGGCCACCAGCGCGAGCTACACGAAGGGCAGCGTCGCGGCCGCAGACGCAGGCAGCTACACGGTCGTCGTCACCAACGGCGCCGGCTCG
>PHBI01000216.1 GCA_002841945.1 Deltaproteobacteria bacterium HGW-Deltaproteobacteria-14 | reverse complement strand
CGCTGGACGTGCGCGAGTACGGGTGCGAGGCGTAGTCGACGCCGTTGCCCGCGTTGAAGCCGACCTGCGCGGGCGTACCACCGAACCCGCCCGACCCGCCGCTCGCGTCGCCGGTCGTCCAGTTGATGGTCTGGAAACGGAACTCGACGTCGAAGTCGCCGACCGCGACGTTGTCGCGGTTGGTCAGGATGAGCTGGAAGGTGTTGGTGCCCGGGGCATGCTGCTGGGCGAAGTAGTCGACCTGGTACCAGGTGATGACGAAGCGCTTCCCGGCGGTGTCGAAGTGGTAGTAGATGTTGTTGAGGCTACCGTATTCGCTGCGCGTGTCCACGTCGGCGAACCACGGCGCGATCATCGGCGTCCCGGTCACCGGGAACGGGTACGGCGTGTACGTACTGAGCGGGTACTCGAACGTGATGTTGCCGTTCACGTTGATGTAGATCGATCCGAAGGTCGACCCGAAGTAGCCGATCCCGTTCGGGAATACGGAGCTGACGTCGATGCTCGAGCTCGAGCCGTCGTCGCTCTTGGGGACGATGCCCGTGCCATAGCCGGCGTTGCCCCCGAAGCCACCCAAGACCGGGCAGGACGCCTGCGCCGCGCCTCCAGAGAGCGGCGTGATGGAGCTCACCAGCAGCGCTGCCGCCGCGACCGTGACCGACGAGCGAAGTGCGCGATGGATCCTCATGACTTCTCCTCCCGGGGCCCCCCGGCCCGAGAAATTTGCTGCGGCGCAATATTGCCGCAACCGCCAAGAAGCTGGATTCCGCACTCCAGCGAGGCTTGGCTCTAGCTACCCAGAATGTCCGCTGAAGATAGGGAGGCAGAGCTGCCTCGCCCATGCAGCAAGATTAATCGTTGGACGCGGGAATAGCCAGGCCCCGGGTTACAGAACCTGCTGCAGCGCACTCTCGCACGTGAGCGCCGCTCACCCGTGAGTTCTGGCACAACGACCGATCACTGAGTCGACAGGCGAGTGACCACGGGAAGCGAGGCTTCGCCAGCGCGAGGGTGTGCGCGTTCTGACACACCGATCGCGATCGAGGCCGGCGAGGCGCAGGCGCACGCACCGCGCTGCGTCATCGCCCCGGCGGCCCGGGGCGTGGAGCCACGGTCACGCGACGCGGGGCTTGCGGCGCGCGGTCGTGTCCACGGTGTGCGAGGGAGGGGGCGGCCTCGCTCCGGGACCGGCGGCGGGGACGGACCCGGGGGCGGCGGCTACGCGGTGGGCAGGTCCGCGAGCGGCGTCGCCGGGTCGAGATAGGTCTCGAGCTTGCCGCGCAGGTAGTCGGTCGCCTTGGCGCGGAGCAAGAGCCCCGGGTCCTGACCGTCGAGGTGCACGGCGCGCTCGTCGACGCTGAAGCGCCCGTCGATGGAGATGAGCAGGTAGCGGCCGGCGAGGTGCCCGACGCGTTCGCTCTCCCACCGCATGCTCATGCCGTGGCGGTTCTGGAAGTACTTCCCCAGCGCGTGGACGCGGGCGAGCGCGTCCTCCGCGGGGAGGCGGTGGGGGACCGATATCTGGATTCGCTTGCTCACGACGCGCAGTTTAACCGCCTGAGCGGAGTCGGCAACGCCCGATCTGCGACAACGGTGCTCTTGTTCCGCCCATGGACCGGAATCACCCGACTGAGCTGCGCTCCGAGCTCGACCCGTCGTGGATCCTGACGACCGTGTTCCACGCAGTCCACTTCGCCCACGCGGGGGTGACCGGGCTCGTCACGGGCGCGTGGCTCGCGCTGATCTGGCGGCGGCCGACCGGCGAGGCGGTCAGCTCACCGGCGCGGAGGTCGGGTCCGCGGCGAGCGCCTTGAGATCGTACCAGGGGTTGGCGTGCGGCAGCCCGTGGCAGGCCTCGATGTGCCCTCGCTCGGGGGCCATCACGACGGCGCCGTTGGTGGAGACGCCGTCGAAGTCGACGCGGCGGATGGCGTCGGCCCCGTTGGCGTCGTCGCCGAGGGCCACGCGGGCGTGGGCGACGTCGAACTCGCGCGCGCCAGCGGCCAACAGGGCGTCGATGCGGGACAGGCGCGCGAGCGAGGTGCTCGACGGGGCGGCCCCTTCGATGTCGATGTTGGTGGCGACGCGGCAGTGGTTGGTGTGGTTGAACGCGCCCGCGGTGACCTCGGTGAGGGTGTGGGTCCGGGCGCTGCACTCGATGGCGACGGCGCGGCCGTTGGCGTCGGCGAGGTAGTAGTAGTGGCCGCCGGCGCGCGGCGCGTCGGTGATGGCGGCGACGGCGGCGTCGAGGGTGCGGGCCGCCAGCGCCTTGTGGATGAGGCTCAGGTAGGTGACCCCGGGGCGGGCGTCGGTGGTGCGGATGTTGGTGGTGCCGACCGCGATCCCGGCGTCGTTGAGGCCGATGAGCGACAGGCAGCCCGCGGTGGTGAGACACCACGTCTCGGGAGCGTCGGCGGGGGCGCGGTGAACGCCGAGGACGAACGGGAGGTTGTCCGAGGCGAGGTCCCAGGTCTGGCCGACGAGGACCTGCCCGTCGGAGGTCACGTCGCGCTGGGCGATGAACGCGGTGCAGCCGCCGAAGGCGTCGAGGTCGCCGGGCCAGGACAGGACGTCGCGGATGTCGGTCAGGCCGTTGAGGGCGAGGATCTGCTCGACCTCCATGGCGGCGCCCTCGGCGATGCCGGTGAGCTCCTCGAAGCCCGCCGGGTCGTAGGCGCGGGTGGGCGCGACGCAGCGGCGGGCGACCGCGACCACGCCGTCGGGGGCGACCTGCTGGCCGCCGTACTTCTGGGCCTGGGCGATGGCGTTGTCGACCCGGAGGGCGAAGAAGGCGCGGATGGCGTCGCGCTCGCTCTCGCCGAAGGCCTGCCCCATCTGCCGCGGTGTTCCTGTGAGGTTCAGCATCTTCATGGGCGAGAGACTCCGTCCGTGGGGCCGCGATGGCAAGCCCGTCGTTGCGACCCGACGGTGGATTGAGCCCGCCGACGTGCTATCCTCCGCGCCGTCCCAGGCCCCCTCGATCAAGACTCGCTTCGCCGCGTTTTGCTTGGCCCAGGGCCTCGCCAGCTCGGCCCCGGATCGATGTCCCAGAGGAGCCCGCTGTGTCGATTCAAGCAACGATTTCAATGGCGTTTGCGGCCGCGTGCGGGCTGGCGGCGTGCGTGTCGAACCCGACGCCGCACCCAGCCGGGCCGGACGTGATCGACAAGGACACCCGCTCCAACGAGGCGGGCGACGACACCCTCGAGCCGACCGTCGGCTGGGACGACGCCACGACGCCGCCGCCGGCGGACGGCGACGGGAGTTCGACCAGCGACGGGGCGGACGACGCGGACACCGGCGACGCCGCGGACGCGGTCGAGGACGCCACGCCGCCGGCGCCGCCGGTGGTGACGCTGACGGTGAACCGGATCCCGGCGGCGATGAACGGCGCCATCCCGTGGCAGGACACGAGCGGCGAGACGCACCCGTTCGCGCTGCGGGTCAACCGCGAGGACGCGACCCTGGACGTGGTGGCGGACCTGCGCGCCGGCGGGCCGGTGGACTGGACGACGCTGATGGTGACGTGCTCGGCCGGGTCCGCGGAGGTCGCGATCGGCGCGCTGACGCCCGCCGCGGACGGGGGCTCGGCGAGCCTGGCGTTCACGGCGGAGGCGCCGCTGCCGGATGCCGCGGCGGTGACCTGCCGGGCGGCGGTGAGCGGGCCCGGCGGCGCGGCGGAGGCGAGCGAGGTCAGCTTCGCGGCGGGGACGATGCCCGCGGAGCTCGACCCGTTCGCGACCGAGGATGTGTGGCTGGTGGTGCTGTCGCGGGACATCTTCGCGCTGTCGACGGCGGTCGCGGCGGACGGCACGGTGGCGCTGAGCTCGGCCTACGTGGCCGAGGGCAACGGGATCCCCGACTTCATCGAGCCGTTCTACGTGATGGGCCTGATGTCGCCGGACCACCCCGAGGCGACCGAGGTGGTGCGGGCGCACCTGGTGCGGACGATCCGTCGCCGCGCCTACGAGGTCTTCGGGCTCGACGCCGAGGGGCGGCCGACGCCAGGCGGGGTGCGGCTGCGGCTGTACTTCGAGGGGGACCCGGGGGCGCCGGACCCGGCGGACTTCGCGAGCGGCGGGTTCTCGATGATCGCGCTCGGCGGGGACGGTAAGCCCGCGGACCAGGCGGCCGGGACCTTCGGGCGGGCGCTCATCGACTGGAACAACCAGCAGGTCGAGGACGACACCGTCTACGGGCTCGGGGTGTTCCCGACGGGTCTGGTGCGGGCGGTGCTGGGGATGCCGCTGGGCGTGTACCTGCTCGCCGACCTGCTGCCGAGCGCCGGGGGGGTGCCGATCGGCGCCGACCCAGGCGACGCCGTGTTCATCGGCAAGGACGACGACGAGCTCGAGGGGCCGCTCCCGGCGGGGTCGATCCACCGCCAGGAGGTCTACATCCTCGGGGTGGACATGGGGGGGCTCGCGCTGTCGAGCATCCTGTGCCACGAGATGGGGCACTCGCTCGGGCTGGTGCCGTTCGGGCCGCCGGCCGAGGGGCTGTTCGCGGGGGTGGACGGCCCGGAGTTCCTCGAGTCCTTCGCGCCCGACGCCCACATCGACACCGAGGGCCTCAACATCATGCAGACCGGCGGGAGCGTTGACTGGACGCAGGCGCTCGGCTCGGAGCCGCGCTTCAACCCGCTGAACTGGGCCTACCTGCGGCGCCAGATCATCGTCGGCGGGGTGTCCGCGCAGCGCGCGCCGAGGTCGCCGGCCGAGCGCCCCAGCGCCGACTGACCAAGACCGACGGCAGGTCGGCGGCCGATACGACGCCGCGGTCTCGCGAGCGTGGGTCGCGCGCAGCGCAGAACTGACCGGCCACCCGCGGCTGGCTGCTCAGCGCTTGCGCTTCTTCGCCTGGCGTTGGACGAAGCGCTCCTTGGCGAGGGCGCGGGCGGCCTCCTCGTCGTGATCGTCGGGGAGCGGGACGAAGTCCTGCTCGTCGTGGTGCTCACGGAGGTCGCCGGGGCGCGCCCCGAGCTCGAAGATCGTGACCTCGCGGTTGCCGCGGTCGCCGAGGCGGAAGGGCATCACCGCGGCCCCGATACCGGCGCCGACGTAGACCGCGCCGTTGTGTACGCCGTCGCCCGCGCGGGCGCCGTAGAGCCCGTGGATGTAGCGGTGCTTGGCGATCTTGCCGAGGGTCCACTCGTTGAGGCGCGCGATGGTCAGCTGGCCAGCGTGGGTGTGTCCCGACAGCACCAGCGGGACCCCGGCGTTCCAGAGCCCGTCGGCCTCCTCGGCGATGTGGGACAGCCCGAGGATGGGCTGGCGGGCGTCGAGGCCCTTGATGGCCTTGTCGCGGTTGGCGTGGCCGGTATAGGCGTCGTCGAGGCCGACGATCTGGAGGCGCTGGCGCGCGACGGTGATCGAGGTGTTGGCGTTGTTGAGGAGCTCGACCCCGCCCTTGCGGAGCGCGCGCCGGACCTGCTTGGCGCCGGCCCAGTGGTCGTGGTTGCCGAGGACGCCGAAGACCGGGGCCTCGAAGCGCCGCACCAGCTCCGTGAGCTCGTCGAGCCAGGCGTGGCTGTGGCAGACGAAGTCCCCGGTCAGGACGACCAGATCGGGCTGCTCGCGGTTGACGATGTCGATGGCGGCGAGCTGGACCTTGCGCGGGGTGACCAGGCCGACGTGCTGATCGGTCAGGTGCGCGACGCGGATCGGGCGGTCGAGCTGCTGCGCGTGGACCTCGTGCCCGGCGAAGCGGCGCAGTCGGATGCGAAAGCGCTCGCGGGTCGCGGCCTTGATTTCCTGGTTCGCACGGCGCCGGGCGCGGTGTTCGGAGATTCTCTCGCGCAGCATCGAGACTGGCATGGACTGCACTCTACGCACGCCATGGGTGACGTTCGAAGGGAATCTTCCGCGCCCGGTCACCGCCGCTCGAGGCGCGCCGGGATCAGCCCCCGGGGGCCGCGGGATCCGCCGCCGCGAGCTGCTCCTGGTGGTGCTCCCAGGCGCGATCGTAGTCGATGACGCGGCGAAACGACCGCGACAGCAGCGCGATCTCGTGGGGCAGCCGGGCGCCGCTTCGGAGCTGCTCGGCGACCCAGACACACTGGTGCGCGGCGGCGGCGTGTCCGCCGAAGAGCAGCACGTCGGCGGAGGCGTCGAGGGCACGGGCGGCGCGGGCCTGGGCCTCGGGGTCGCCGAAGTAGGCGTCGCAGCCGGCGTCGGCCAGGCCCTCGAGGCGGTCGACGAGCTCGGCGCGGGTGAGGGCGTCCTTGCGCTCGGCGGTCTCGACGACCTGCCGGATGAGGGCGTCGATGGCCGCCTGCTCGGGGACGTGCGGGCCGGCCGCCATCAGCTCGAGGAGCCCGCCGGTGGTGTCGGCGAGCGCGTCGGGGAGCGGCTCGTCGGCGAAGCGAGCGCGGGCGTCGGCCCGGGCTGGGTCCGCGCCGTGGGCGCGCGCGCGCTCGCACCACCAGAGGACCTCGGCCCAGCCGGGCGGGAAGGCGCCCCCCTGGCTGCGCACGGCGGCGCCGATGTGGGCGACCATCGCGAGCCCGAGGTCGGCGGTGGCGATGATGGGCTTACCCGGCAGCGCCTCGTCGCGGACCTCGCGCTCGTAGTGGCGCAGGCGCCCGCCGGTCATGTGATCGAGCACGGTCACCCGCGCCTGACCGCCCCACGCCTGGGTCTCGACCCCGACCGGCGCGGCGTCCGGGAGCTCCGCCAGGAGCACCCAATAGCGACCGGCGAGGCCCGGGGCCCCGACGAGCGAGATGGCGTCGAGGTCGACCCGATCGCCGAGCGCGATCCCGGCTGCGCGCGCGGGCGCCGCAGCCGCGACGCCGGCGGACTTGAGCTGGTAGGCGGCCTTCTTGGCGGCCTTGCGGATGGCCTTCGGGAACGCCGGTCGCCCCATCAGCTCGAGGTGGTCGCGCCGGGCGGCGCGCACGAGCGCCGCGATCGCGTCGAGGAGCGCGGGCTCGCCAGCGCCGGCCGCGCGATCGGCGGAGGCGCCGTCGGGCGCGCCGGAGACGAAGGCGGCGAGCGCGTCGTGCGGGGTGAGATCGTCCATCGGGTGCTCCTGTGAGGATCGGTCCGGCGAGCCGTAGCAGATCCGGGTCGCGCCGCAAAGACCGTCAGAGGATTGACCTGTACGCATGTTCAGCCTAGGGTCGCACCATGAACGCGAAGGCCGCACGAGAGGCGCTGCGCCTCATCCACAACCCGCCGAACCCCTGGCACCACGGGGTCGTCGAGCACGTCGGCCCCCCGCCGGCGGCGGTGCTCGAGCTCTTCGAGGACCGGACGAGGACGGCGATCAGCAAAAACGAGAGCCCCGATCTAGGCTTCGCCTTCAGCGTGAACCCGTATCGCGGCTGCTACCACGGCTGCGCGTACTGCTACGCGCGGCCGAGCCACGAGCACCTCGACTTCGGCGCCGGCACCGACTTCGAGCGCAAGCTCGTCTACAAGCCCGACATCGCCGCGCTGCTGCGGGCCGCGTTCGACAAGCCCTCGTGGCGCGGGGACCTGGTGGCGTTCAGCGGCAACACCGACTGCTACCAGCCGCTCGAGTCGAGCCTCGGGCTCACGCGGGCCTGCCTGAAGGTCTGCCTCGAGTACAGGAACCCGGTCGGCATCGTGACCAAGTCGGCGCTCGTCGAGCGCGACGTCGAGCTCCTCGCGGAGCTGGCGCAGGACGCCTTCTGCACCGTGCACGTCAGCGTCCCCTTCGACGACGAGGCCCAGGCGCGCGCGCTCGAGCCGCACGCCCCCGCGCCGGCGCGGCGCTACCGGGCGATCGAGCGCCTGGCCAAGGCCGGGGTCCCGGTGGGCGTGCTGGTCGCGCCGATCATCCCCGGGCTCACCGACAGCCAGATCCCGAGCATTCTAGCGCACGCGCGCGAGGCCGGGGCGAGCTTCTTCGGGCGCAGCCTCCTGCGCCTGCCGGGCCCGGTCGAGGAGGTCTTCGTCCACCGCCTCTCGCTGGCCCTCCCCCACCGGGCGGAGCGCGTGATGAACGCCATCCGCGAGTGTCGCGGCGGCAAGCTGAACGACGCGCGCTTCGGCGCCCGCATGGTGGGCGTCGGCGAGCGCTGGAGGGCGATTGCGGATCTCGCAGACGCACATGCGCGCCGCCTCGGCTATGGCCGGTCTCCGCAGCTGCCAGACCCGTCCCCGTTCGCGCGACCGCACAAGGGAGCTGAGCAGCTCGCCCTGTGGTGAAACGAGGCGCAGGAGAGTTGAAAAACACACGGCTCCCGTGACGGATCCACCGGCCCCGCTCCAATCCATCGGCGAACGACTTCCCGAGAGCTTGGAGGGGACGCGATGAAGGACCGCTGGAGGCTGCTCAGCGCAGCGCTGATCACGACGCTCGCCGCCATCGCCGCGGGGGGATGCCTGGACGCGTCGATCTCCCAGGGTGTGACCCCGGTGCTCGAGCTGACGGACCGGGATCGGGCCATCACCGAGGCCACGGTGGTCACCTTGCGCGGCGCGCAGTCGACCACGATCACCGTGCGCAACGCTGGCGACGCCGTGCTCGAGATCCGCGGCGTGTCCGTGACCTCCACCCCGCCCGGGGCGCTGTTCGTCACCGCGAGCCCGACGCCGACCCCCGCCGAGCCGGTGCTCATCTACCCCGAGGGCAGGATCGACGCCCTGCGGAGCTGGACCTTTACGGTGGGGCTGTCGCCGGACTTCGATCCCGCCGGGGTGGCGGGGACGATCACCGTGACCACCAACAACACCATCGCCGCGACCAACGCCCTGAGCTTCGCGATCGAGGTCATCGAGGCCGCCCCGCGCCTGAGCGTGCAGCCGGCGATCCTCGACTTCGCCCAGGTCCAGCCGGGCACCACGGCCACGCGCCAGCTGACGCTGCTCAACACCGGCGACGCGCCGCTCGAGGTCACCCACCTCGTCCTGTCCGGGCACCCGGGCTTCGCGGTCGTCGTGAACGGCGAGGCGCACCCGGTGACGCCCACGACGGCGAGCACCGGCGTCGCGATCGACCCGCCGCTGGTGATCGCGCCGGGCTCATCGAAGATGCTCGAGGTGACCTTCACCTCGACGGGCCCGGAGGCGGCCGAGGGGAACCTGTGGATCACCTCGAACGGCGCGGCCGCCGGCCTCGTCGTGCCGCTGTCCGCCAACGCGCACGGACCGTGCATCGCGGTCAACCCGACCCGGGTCGACTTCGGGGGCAAGCGCGTGGGGACCTCCGCGGTGTCCACCGTGGACGTCCTCTCGTGCGGGGACGCGCCGCTCAACATCACCGCCCTGACACTGGTCGACGACGCAGGTGGCGTCTACGCGATCGCCACCGGGGCCGCCACGCCGCTGGCGCTGCCGCCGGGTCAGTCGACGACGGTGTCGGTGACCTACACGCCGACCGCCGCGGCGCTCTTCGACGCCGAGAACAACCCGATCCGCGACACCGCCGTGCTGGCGATCGAGACCGACGCCTTGGTGCCGGTCGTCGAGGTGCAGCTGCGCGGCTTCGGCACCGTCAGCGACTGCCCGACCGCGGTCATCATCGTCAGCGAGGGCGAGGAGGTGATCCCCCAGACCAAGCTCCACCTCATCGGGTCGCAGAGCTTCGGCAACGCCGCCATCGCGCAGTGGCGCTGGTCGGTCGAGCAACCGGTCGGCTCGGCCTCGGTGTTTCTGCCCAGCGCGGACGTCGCGGACCCGCAGTTCGAGGCCAACGTCGTCGGCACCTACGTGCTGCACCTCACCGTCACCGACGCGACCGGGACCGAGTCGTGCGAGGTCGCGAGCTACGTCGTGACCGTCACGACCGGCGAGGCCATCCACATCGAGCTCCTGTGGACGACCCCGAACGACCCCGACGAGACCGATGAGGGGCCGGTCGCCGGCGCGGACCTCGATCTGCACTTCGCCCACCCCTTCGCGACCGGGGGTGACATAGACCACGACGGCGTCGTCGACCCGTGGTTCGACTCGCAGTTCGACGCCTTCTGGTTCAACCCCCGCCCCAACTGGGGGAGCCTCGACCCGGCCATCGACGACGACCCGGGGCTCGACCGCGACGACACCGACGGCGCCGGTCCGGAGAACCTGAACCTCAACCAGCCGGCCGACGTCACCTACCGCGTGGCTGTGCACTCGTGGGATGACCACGGCTACGGCACGAGCTTCGCGACGGTGCGGATCTACCTCTACGGGAACCTGGTCTTCGAGTGGGCTGACGTCGAGCTGCCGCCGTGTGCGCTGTGGGACGTCGCGAGCATCGCGTGGCCGGCCGGGATCGTGACCCCGCGCCTGTCCCCTGACGGCCTCTCGCCGGTGATGATCCCCAACTTCTCCAACCCCTTCTTCCCGAACAACTGCGGCGAGTGAGCGCGCGCCGCCGCCGACCCGGAGTCCGGGGTCGGCGGGGGCGGCGGCCCGCGCGGTCGCTCAGGGGGCGAGGGCGACGGCGGCGACCGGGCGCCAGGTGCGGGCCGGCTCGCCGCCGAGCAGGACCCGGGCCCCGAGCCCG
>PHBI01000215.1 GCA_002841945.1 Deltaproteobacteria bacterium HGW-Deltaproteobacteria-14 | reverse complement strand
CGCCGCCCCTGCGGCGGACGCGTGGCACCGGGTGGCGCCCGAGGGCGCGGGCTTCAGCGCCGAGTTCCCCGAGGCGCCGGAGCACGTGGTGCAGACGCTGAGTTCCGCGACCGGGATCGAGGCCGAGCTGAACCAGTACAAGGTCGCCGAGGAGCTCACCGGCCGGATGATGATCGTGTCGTACAACCCGCTCGTCGGCCAGCTCGCCGGCCTCGGGGATCCGGACGCCGCGCTCGCGCGAATGGTGGCGGACCAGAAGTCCGGGCCTCGGCGGACCCTCGTCAGCGAGCGTGCGCTCACGCGCGACGGCCACAAGGGGCACGAGCTCGTCATGATCAGCGCGGACCTCGGCAACGACAAGATGCGCATCACCTGGCGGGTCTTCATCGTCGGCTACCGCCTCTACCAGCTGATGGCCACGGCCAATGACGACGCGTCCCAGGCGCGCGTCGATCGCTTCCTCGGCGCCTTCCGGTTCACGCCCGACGCCGCCGGACCGCAGGTCGATGCAGCGAACCGGGACCTGTGGCAGAAGTACGAGTCGGAGGCCGGCGACTTCACGGCCACCTTGCCCGCCAAGCCCAAGCGCGAGGCCACGGCAGCGGAGACGCCGTGGGGGCGGCGCGAGGTGCGCCGGCTCACCGCGTCGAGCGCCTTCCCACCGGCGGAGTACACCGTCACCGTGGTCCCGCTCGCGCCGCGCGAGCGCAAGCTGTCCCTCACGGAGAGCCTCGGCGCCTGGGAGGCGTTCACGTTGAGGGGCCGGGGCGACGTCACCTTCACGCTGAAGCAGCGCGCAGCGGTCGTCATCGCCGGGCACACCGCGCGCGTCCTCGAGGTGACCGCGACGCGGCCCGACGGGGACGTCAACGCCCGTCTCCTCGGCCTGCCGTTCGGCGATCGCTTCTTCGAGCTCGCGTCTCTGCCCCTCGACGCGCGCGCTGGCTCCCTCGACGCGAGCCGCTTCTTCGACGGATTCACCCCGGGCGCGCCCCCGGCGCCCCCTGTTGCGCCGCAATAGAGAAGCCGCTAATCCGCAGTATCTGCGTCGTGTTCCGACCGTTGCGTCGCAATAAATGCGTCTGGATCGGCCATGAACCGGCGCAGGCAGCCGTTCGAGCAGAAGTAGTAGACCGCGTCCTCGTGGACATACCCCTGGCCGGTCCGGTTGGGATCGACGGGGCGTCCGCAGACGGGGTCGTTCGTGGGGGTCGCGCCGCGGGTGGTGGGCAGGTCAGCCATGGGGGTCATCATCTTGGACGCCCGGGCGTGGCGCAAGGGTTGCGCACGTTACGTCCGCGTCCTCGCGTCGCGCCACCGCCGCGCGCCGGTCTGCGCGTCGTGTCGCGCGCGCGACGGCGCCGGGCCGTCATCCGACCCCGCCTCGGTCCCGCCAGGATCAACGCCCTGCGCACATCGGGTCGAGGCGAGGAGGAGCGGCGGAGCCCGCGCCCGTGAACAAACCCGAGCGCAACACATTCAGCTACCGACCTGGTAGCAGGCGCGAGCTCCGCCGCCCAGCCTCTCGAGAGAGTTCGACACCCATCCCCCGGGGACGGGGCACGAGCGGTTGGCGCCTCTTCGCGCGGGCGGCTCGGTGGAGGCGTCGCGGGACCCGGGCCGCGGGGATCGATGTCACGGAGCCAGAAATAGATGAGGCCCGGGAATCGAAATTCCCGGGCCTCAGCGGTTGACAGAGCGGCGCCCAATCGGCTTTCCCTTCGGAGAACGCACCCGAACTCGCTGCGCACCAGCTGTCGCCAGCTGGATTGCTGCCTCTCGTCGTGTTGGCGTGGACTCCAGAGTGTTCTGTCGGCAGGTCTAGCGCCTCATTGGTTCAGCGCTTCCGCCTTGGCCTTGTGGCTCGCACCACTGACCTTCGCGGTCTTCAACCCACCGAGTGGATCCACCCAATGTTAGTCAGGTGAATCGTCCTCTCATGCCCTTGGCTTCACGTTCAGAGTTCGACGTGAACAGATGTGCCCAGTGTCGCCCACCTCGCGGTGGACCCCCAGACTGCCCTCCCTTGGGATTCGGCAACCCTACGACGCATGAAGTAGAGAGCAGCGACTCACTCCGGGGCTACCAACCCCCGGCTACGCAACGCCTTCAGGCTTTCTCAACCTCTTGACGCTTCACTCCGCTCTCAACCGTTCCGGCCTTGTCTCATGCCGGTAGCGCCCATGGGCTTCTACCTTCAGCGGTTTCCCCTCTGCGGTAGCGAGCGTCGCCTCCCGGCGACCCTTTTCCTCCGTGTCGTTCACGACCCCTCACATCCGGCGAACCGGACTCGGGGAAGCCGCGACTTCGAGGATTTACGCATCCGCGGAGTCCGTTGCACTGCGCCGGTGTTACCCGGGGGACAGCGCCCGATCCGCTCTTGGCTTTCTCCCCTCCGAGGTCTTCACCTCGTCGGTCTCGGCCGTGGGAGCGACCCCACAACCTCCTCTCTTGGGCTTCGGCACGACGCCCGATGGCCTAAGCCACCCATCGCCATGCCTGCTCTGCAAAGTTTCAGAGAACCGGCGAGGCAGGTATCTCTCTTTCGAGAGGTCCCCTCCCTCCATGGGGTCTTCGGTCCATGCCTGTTGCATCGCAAGCGCGCAGCAGGTTTGGGACCCCGACCGGCGACGCTCAGTAGCGCCAACCGCAGGACCCACACTGCCCGGGGTTGGTCGAGCCTGCAACACGAAAATCCCATGTGGAAAACATCTTTTTTGTGACAAATGCGTGACAGGCCGGTCAGCGCCGCTTTTCAACAGGTTGTCCACAGATCGAATCCACAAGCCGGGAACGCTGGATCTGGACCATCACGCGCTCGGTAGCGCTATAACATCGTGAAAATGCGTACGATCCGGCGTGATCGGGGGTGTCGCGACGGCGCGCGGTCCGCGACAGCGTCGCGCCAGGGTCCTGGGGCCGCCACAAAACACCGCGCACCCGCACAAACGGAGGCTCCGAACGCCGTCAACGGGCGGCCGAGGGGTGAGGCTGGTTCATGTTTGTTACGGTTCTGTTGCATTGCAGCGTCGAGGGGATCGCTCCGGGGAACCAACCTCTGGAGGCGGACGGGCGCTCGGCCTGGCCTTGGCGCCGCTCGCGGCGTGTGCATCTTGCACGGAGCCCGCGTGACGCGGTAATCAGCGCGGGCCAAGAACGCTTCCGCGATGAGGAGGAGAGACGATGCCGTTCCAGCGCCAGACCGCCTACAGCGACGCCCGGATCCAGGTCCCCGGCGCCAGCCCGATCGTGCGCACGACCGCCGCGCAGGTGTCCTTCGTGCGCCGCGTCTACGCGTGGATGTTCGCCGGTGTCCTCGCGACCGTCATGGGGGTCGCGATCGCGGTGAAGTCCGGCCTCGCCGAGGATCTCCTGCGCGCCGGGCTGGTCGCGAACATCCTCCTCCTCGTCGTCTGGATGGGAGGCGCCTACGGCCTGCAGAAGGTGCGCAACGTCCCGACCTGGAACGTGGTGGCGTTCGCCGCCTACGGCCTCCTGACCGGCATCGTCATCAGCGGCATCGTGTACGTCGCGATCCTGATGGCGAAGGTCAACGGCGCCGCGCCCGGGACCTATGTGCTCCAGGCCTCCGGCCTGACGCTGGTCACCTTCGGCGGGCTCAGCGCGTACGCCTTCTTCACCAAGCGCGACTTCTCGTTCCTCCGGGGCTTGCTGGTGGCGGGGACGTTCGCGCTGCTCGGCGCGCTGGTCATCGGCTTCTTCGTCCACGCGACGGCCTACCAGATGATCATCTCGTGCTTCGGCGTGCTGCTCTTCGCGGGCTACACGCTGTACGACACGCAGAAGGTCCTCAAGACGTTCCCCGACGGCGAGCACGTGGCCGGCGCGATGACGCTGTTCCTCGATTTCGTGCTGATGTTCGTCTACATCCTGCGGATCGTGCTCCTCGTCGCCGGCGGCGGCCGCCGCTAGTCGCCCGCGGCGCGGAGGGCGAGGTTGAGCGACGATTACCAGACCCGGTTCGGCGGCATCGCGCGCCTCTACGGCGTAGCGGGGCTCGAGCGCCTGCGCGCCGCGCGGGTGATGGTGATCGGCGTCGGCGGCGTCGGCTCCTGGGTGGCCGAGGCGCTCGCCCGCTCGGGGGTTGGCGAGCTGCGCCTCGTCGACCTCGACGACGTGTGCCTCACGAACACCAATCGCCAGCTCCACGCGCTGACGGCCACGGTCGGGCGACCCAAGATCACCGTCATGGCCGAGCGCGTCGCGACCATCGCGCCCGAATGTCGGGTGGTCGCGGTGCACGACTTCTTCACGGCGAGCAACGCCGCGGAGCTCGTCGACCCGGAGCTGAGCTGGGTCGTCGACGCCATCGACGGCTTCCGCCACAAGTGCGCGCTCATCACCCGCTGCCACGACGCGGGGGTGCCGCTGGTGACGATGGGCGGCGCCGGCGGGCGCCGCGACCCGACCCGGGTGCAGGTCGCCGACCTCGCCGAGAGCGAGGGCGATCGGCTGCTGCACCGGGTTCGCAAGGAGCTCCGGCAGAAGCACGGCTATTCGCGCAAGGGGCGGTGGAACATCCCGTGCGTCTACAGCGCCGAGGTCCCGGTCTTCCCGACCGCGGACGGCGGCGTCTGCGAGTCCCGCGACGAGGCCGAGACCCTGCGCCTCGACTGCGCGACCGGCTTCGGCACCGCGAGCTTCCTCACCGGCGCCTTCGGCCTCGCCGCCGCCTCGGTCGTCGTCACCGGCGTGGCGACCGGTGTCGCTCCGGCCCAGAAGAGCCGGCGTCCGCCCGCTGCGAGCTGAACGGGCGCCCGCGCGCGTCCTCGCGGCGGGCGAGAGCGGGGCGCGGCTCCCTGAGTGGGAGCCCGCCGTCGCGGCGGGCGAGAGCGGGGCGGCTCCCCGAGTGGGAGCCCGCCGTCGCGGCGGGGGAGAGCGGGGCGGCTCCCTGAGTGGGAGCCCGCCGTCGCGGCGGGCGAGAGCGGGGCGGCTCCCTGAGTGGGAGCCCGCCGTCGCGGCGGGGGAGAGCGGGGCGGCTCCCTGAGTGGGAGCCCCCCGTCGGCGAAGCCGACACACCTCCCCCGCGCCAGCGGGGGACCGCCGCAGGCGGGTAGGGGGTAAGTGAGAGAGGGGCGCCTGGAACGGCTCACCCTGAGGGTTCCCACCGCGGGCTGAGCTTGCGAAGCCCGCGGTGGGATGGGTGAGCCGTTCCACGAAGGCGCCCCGAACGAGCGATTAATATCGGTAGGCGTCGGGCTTGTAGGGGCCCTCGACCTGCACGCCGATGTAGGCGGCCTGCTCCTCGCTGAGCTTGGTGAGGCGCGCGCCGAACTTGTCGAGGTGCAGCAGCGCCACCCGCTCGTCGAGGTGCTTCGGCAGCACGCGGACGGTGCGGCCGTAGCTCTCGGCGTTCTTGTGGAGCTCGATCTGGGCCAGCGTCTGGTTGGTGAACGAGGCCGACATCACCAGGCTCGGGTGGCCGGTGGCGCAGCCGAGGTTCACCAGCCGCCCCTCGGCCAGGACGATGATCGAGTGGCCGCCGCCGTTCGGGCCGTGGGTGGTCTTCGTGAAGCGCCACTCGTGGACCTGGGGCTTGATCTCGATCTTCTCGGCCTCGCCGCGCTCGGCCATCGCCTCGAGGCCGGCCATGTCGATCTCGTTGTCGAAGTGGCCGATGTTGCAGACGATCGCGTTGTGCTTCATCGCCGCCATGTGCTTGGCGGTGATGATGTCCTTGTTGCCGGTCGCGGTGACGAAGATGTCGGTGTCGCCGAGCGCGTCCTCGAGGGTGATGACGTCGATGCCGTGCATGCAGGCCTGCAGCGCGCAGATCGGGTCGACCTCGGCGATCGCGACCTTGGCGAACTGCCCGCGGAGCGACTGCACCGAGCCCTTGCCGACGTCGCCGTAGCCGAGCACCAGCGCCCGCTTGCCGCTGATCAGCACGTCGGTCGCGCGCATGATGGCGTCGACCAGCGAGTGGCGGCAGCCGTACACGTTGTCGAACTTGCTCTTGGTGACCGAGTCGTTGACGTTGATCGCCGGGAACTGGAGGGTGCCGTCCTCCTGGCGCTGGTAGAGGCGGTGGACGCCGGTCGTCGTCTCCTCGCTCACGCCCCGGATGTCCTTGATCATCTTGGTCCAGTAGCCGGCGCCGCGCGCGGCGCGCACGTCGTGGATCACCTGGAAGATGACGCGCTCCTCGACCGAGCCGGCCTTGTTCAGGTCGGGCAGGGTGCCGGCGACCTCGTGCTCGTGGCCGAGGTGGACCAGCAGCGTGGCGTCCCCACCGTCGTCGAGGATGAGGCTCGGCCCCGCGTGTCCGGGCCACTCGAGGGCCTGAACGGTGCACCACCAGTACTCCTCGAGGGTCTCGCCCTTCCAGGCGTAGACAGGAACGCCCTGGGGATCGGCCACCGTGCCCTTGGGCCCGACCGCGGTCGCCGCCGCCGCGTGATCCTGGGTCGAGAAGATGTTGCACGACACCCAGCGGACGTCGGCGCCGAGCTCGACCAGCGTCTCGATCAGCACCGCGGTCTGGATGGTCATGTGCAGCGAGCCCATGATCCGCGCGCCCTTGAGCGGCTGCTCGACCGCGAACTGCTCGCGCAGCGCGGCCAGGCCGGGCATCTCGTGCAGCGCGAGGTCCATCTCCTTGCGGCCGAAGCGCACCACGTCGGGCGTCAGCGCCTTGACCTTGAACGGGAGGTTGGCGAACAGCGGCTCGCCGGTGGACATGAACGTCGGGACATGGGCGACGGGATTGGCGGACATCAGCGGCTCCAGGGCGGGGCGATCGGGGAACGTCAGGTAGGGAATCCGAGGCGATTCATCCGTCCATGCGGATGGACGGATGAATAGGGCCGTCCGGTCTTATAATCAAGCTCGGGGTCGAGAAAAGTGATCCATCGCAGGCCGTCCCACGAGGCGCGCGACGAACAGCGCCGGCCCCTGCGCGGCGGGGTCGGGGGGCAGGCGGGTCAGACCGTGTACGTCGAGGCCCGCGGTCGCCGCGTGGTCGCGGATCGCCTCCGCGGTGAACCCCAGGTGCTGGTGCCCCATCGACTGGCGGTACTCGTCGCGATCGTGGGCCACCATGTCGAGCACCACGACGAGGCCCCCGGGGCGCAGCACCCGCCGGGCCTCGGCCAGCGCGGCCGCCGGGTCGACGAGGTGGTGCAAGACGAGGAGCAGCAGCGCCGCGTCGGCGCACGCGTCGGGCAGCGGCAGCGCGCTGAGGTCCCCGGTGAGGAGCTCGGCGTTGTCGTGCCCGGCGACCCGAGCGCGGGCGGCTTCGAGCATGTTCGCCTCCTGGTCGACGCCGACCACCCGGCGGACGACCGGGGCCAGGCGGGCGACCGTCTCCCCGGTGCCGCAGCCGAGGTCGACGACGGTCCAGTCGGGTGGCACCAGCGACAGCAGCGTCGGCAGCGTGAAGGCCTGGCCGAAGAGCTCGTCTCGCAGCGCGTCCCAGCGCGCCGCGACGCGGCCGAAGAACGCCCTCGAGTCGACCTCGCGCTGCGCCAGCACGCTCACGAGGCGCGCGAGGTCCTCGGCGGCGGTGAGCGCGCTCCCCGCGTCGTCGCGGACCAGCGGCCAGACCCGCGCAGCCTCGCTGTCGAGGGTGTCGGCGGCCAGCGACACCCGCGCCGAGGGTCCCTCGGTGCGCCGGTGGAGCCAGCCGTGCACCAGCAGCACCTTGAGGTGGCGGCTCACCGTCGACTGCGGGAGCTGCAGCACCCGGGAGAGCTCGCCCACCCCCAGCTCCTCCCGCTCGAGGACCCGCAGGATGCGGGCGCGGATGGGCTCGGAGAGGACGGCGAGGTGGGCGAAGATGCCGCTCTGATCGGGGTCGGTCATGGCCGCGCGGGGCGGGGCCGGGACCGGCGGCTCACGGCGCCCATGTGAGCTCGATCATGTAGTCGCGCTGCCCCGAGTCGACGCCGTGGATCGAGAGCAGGCGCTTCTTCATGAAGGTGAACATGGTGCGGATGCTCATCGTGTTGAGCAGGCGCCACGTCGGGTCTCCGAAGACGTCGGCGCCGCGGAAGTCGAGGCGCGCCGAGCGCGCGTCGGCGGTCGCGTCGAGCGCGCCCACCGTGCACACGCTGGCGTGGTAGCTGCCCGCCCGGCGCAGGACCGCCGTCGGGCCGAGCTGCGCGGCGGCCCAGCGCATCACCTTGTCGCCGGTCCCGGAGGTCTCGGCGAAGAGCGTCTCGAAGCCGAGCATGTCCCCGCCGCACCACTCGTCGACGATGACCTGGGCCAGGCGGAGCTGCACCCAGATGGGCATCCAGTCGCGCTTGGTCGGGACGTCGGGCAGCGTCGACGCGGGCAGACCGAGCAGCTCGCGCACCCGGTCGGGCGCCTGCGGTCCCCAGTGCTCGGCGACGTGGGTCCCCCACGCGCGCAGCGCGTTGCCGCGGATCTGTCCGGGGAGCGCCAGGGTGCGCTCGAGGGGCCAGCGCGGGGTGGCGGCCAGCTCTTCGATGGTGACGCGACGGCTCACGGCGACGGATGGATACCAGCACTCGGGCGGCTTGGCGAGAACTTCTTGGCGGCGGGAGTCCCCGTGCGCCGAGGGCCGAGTGCCACCGCCACTCTCGCCATATGTGCGCAACGAATTACGCACGGGTGTGAAACGCGGTTCTCCGTCCGAGAACGGCGGTTCACACTAGATCGGTGGCATGAGAGCCACGGCGCAAAAAGGTCAAAAGAGGAAGTTGCGCGATCGCGGCAACGGTGTATGTTCCGCCCGTTCCCGAGCCTTTCTGAGGAGGTCTCAATCATGCGTATTACCAGCCGCTTGCTCTCGGCCGGCATCGTCACGGCCATGTTGTTCGCCTTCACGGCGAACGCCAACGCGCAGTCCCGTCGCTCGTCCCTGCACGGCAGCCTCGTGCTCGAGGACGTCACCGACGCCTACTTCATGCCCCAGCTGCTCCTGAAGTACCGCAACCTCATGCAGATCGACATGGGGACGTCGGCAGACCAGGGGAGCGGGCTGCTCATCTTCGGTACCGACCAGATGGCGTTCGGCATCGTCGCCCACCGCGGGGACAACGTCTCCCCGAGCGGCGCGGCCATGCTCTCGGCCGAGGGGCTCCCGGGCGCCATCCTGAACGGCGCCGTGTCCTTCCCGCTGCTGAACCAGTTCGGCACGCCCTCGACCATCGTCGACCTGCTCATGTCGATGAAGCTCGGTGACGAGGCCGCCCTGGGCTTCCGCCTCGGCATCGCCAACGCCGGCACCAGCACCAGCCCCGACAGCGGCGACAGCACCGGCGTGTCCCAGACGTCGCTGAACATCGGCGCCGGCTACTCGATGCTGGGCGAGGCGCTCCGCATGGACCTGAGCCTGAACCTCAACATCGGCCTCGGCAGCGACACCACCAACGGCGTCGACAACGAGACCTCGGGCAACGACATCCGCATCGGCCTCAACGGCCGCTTCTACCTCCCGATGGAGGACCAGGTCGAGCTCGCCATCATCGGCGGCATCAACCTCGGCTTCGGCGGCATCACCCAGTCCGCGGGTGGCAACGACGTCTCGAGCAGCAACTTCGACCTCGGCATCATCGCCGGCGCCGGCCCGGTCTACAAGCTCGGCAAGGCCCGCATCGGCGCCTACGGCTTCCTCGGCTTCAGCACCTCGTCGCAGGATCCGAACACCGACCAGGACAACGACGACTCGAGCGGCACCTCCATCACCATCCCCGGCGTCCACATGGCGATGGAGGTCGACGTCACCGACTGGTTCAAGTTCCGCGGCGGCCTCGAGTACGCCTGGATGATCCAGAGCCAGAGCGACTCGGCCGGCAACTCGCAGGGCCAGAACAGCGGCAGCTTCGGCTGGAGCGGCGGCTTCGGGCTGGTGTTCGACAAGTTCACCGCCGACTTCGCGCTGCACAACTCGTTCTTCACCACCGGCCCGAACTTCCTCGGCGGTGGCACCGGCTTCGCGGCCTCGGCCTCGGCGGCCTACAGCTTCTGATAGCCGGATGAGCGCGGTGGGTGCGCTTCGGCGCACTTAACCGAGCGGTTGAGAGAGCGCCCGCGAGCTTCCGCCCGCGGGCGCTCTGCGTTGGGGGCGGGCGATCACACGCACACGCACACGCACACGCACACGCACACGCACACGCACACGCCCTCGCTTCATGCGCACGTCCTCGCTCATGCGTAGCCCTCGGTTACGCGCACGCCCGGGCTTGCGCGCGCCACCCCCGCGATCGCTCGCCCGGCGTCGGTCTACGCCCGCCGGCGCCGCAGGGCGGCAGCCAGCCCGAGCCCGGCCAGCAACAGGAGCAGGCTCAGCGGCGCGCCGCCGGCGCTGCACCCGCCGTCCTTGGTCGCCGGGGTCGCCACCGGACGGACCTCGAAGGCGTCCGACAGCGTGGCGCTGGCGCCGTCGGGGTTGGCCACGATGACGGTGTAGCTCCCCGCGTTCAGCCCCGCGGGCACCGACCCCGTCAGCACGGAGCTCGACACGAACGTCGTGCCCGTCAGCCCGCCGATCAGCGCGGTCGCGCCGGCCGCGAAGCCGCGCCCGGTGATCGAGATCGGCGTCGCCTCGCCCGCGTAGCCGAAGTCCGGCGAGATGTCGTCGATCGCCAGCGCGACCGGCGCCGCGACGCACCGCCCGGCGTCACAGCTCGCGCCGCCGGCGCAGCTCCCGCAGGTGCTCCCGCACCCGTCGTCGCCGCAGCTCTTGCCGGCGCAGTCGGGCGCGCACGGCCCCTCGCAGCGGCCGGCGACGCAGGTCTGGTCCGCGCCGCAGCTCCCGCAGGCCCCACCGCAGCCGTCGTCACCGCAGGCCCGCCCGTCGCAGCTCGGCGCGCACGCCGCCACGCATGCTCCGGCGTCGCAGCTGGTGCCGGCCCCGCAGGTCCCGCAGCTGCCCCCGCAGCCGTCGGCCCCGCAGTCCCGGTCGGCGCAGTCGGGGACGCAGTCCGCGGCGCAGCGGCCCGCGTCGCAGTGGTCACCCGTCGCGCAGACCCCGCAAGACCCGCCACACCCGTCGTCGCCGCACGCGTTCGACGGGGCACAGCTCGGCGAACACGGCGTGACGCACTTGCCGGCGCCGCTGCAGGTGTCGCCGTCCGAGCAGCTCCCGCACGAGCCGTCGCAGCCGTCGTCCCCGCACACCCGCCCGGTGCAGTCCGCGGCACACGGCGCCTCGCACCATCCCGCAGTGCACACGTCATCGCCCACGCAGGTGCCGCAGGAGCCGCCGCATCCGTTATCGCCGCATTGCCTTGCGTTGCAATCGGGAACGCAGCTGACGCACTGCTCCTGGAAGCACTGCAGGCCGCCGCTGCAGGCGCCGCAGGACCCACCACAACCGTCGTCGCCGCACTGCTTGTCGGCGCAGTCGGCGACGCACGGCTCGGACGCGATGTCGGTCCGCAGCCGCATCACGAAGTCCCCTGTGACGTCGGCGTCCTCGGCCCACATCCAGGTCTTGTTCCCGCTGCACGTGCCGAGGGGCGTCACGACGTGCATGACGTTGGCGAACGGGGTGGTCACCGGATCCTGGATCGTCCCGACCCCCTGGCAACCGCAGAGGTAGGGCGGGAGGTAGATGCACTCGAGGACCGGCCACGCGCTCGAGGTCGTCTCGCTCGGCGGGTCCGTGAAGCGGATGACCAGAAAGAGGTTGCCGCTGAAGATGAGCGGCGGGTGGTTCTCGGGGTCGTCGAGGTCGAAGGTGATGGTGTAGCCGATGCCCCCCTGTAGCGGCAGCCCGAAGTCCTGGGCCGCGCTGTTCCAGATGTCGCCCGTGCTCGCGACGAACACCGGCTGGGACTGTGGATCCGGGCCGGTCGCGGTGGTGTTGTAGACCTCGATCTGGGCGTTGACGAGCAGGTCGGGGTTGCTCGGCGCCGCCGCGAGGATGAGGTCGAAGCCGGTGATCTGAAGCGGGTAGGCGTCCGGTGACGGCCGGAAGATCTGGCCGAACGCCTCGCCCGACACGAAGCCGGGCTGGGTCGCCAGCGACATCCCGTTCATCTGCGCCAGCGCCGCCGTGAAGTCGCTCGGGAATTGGTCGTGCTTGTAGACGTGCGGCACCGCGGACGCGGTGGGCGTCAGCGACAGCGCTACGGACAGCGCGACGGCCAGGACGGCGGGGGCGAGGGCGTGCCGGGGCATGGGAACTCCTGAACGAGATGGCCCAACCCTAGCGAATCTCTGCCGGTCGGCGAAACGCCTGATTGGTCGCTGGTCGGAAAACCAGGCGCGAGCTGGCCGCTCAGCCCGGCGGCGCCTCCTCGGCCGCGCGGTCCATGCGCGCGACGTGATCGTCGAGCGACTCCGCCGCGTCGTGGACGAGGTGGAGCTGTTGAACGGTGACGACGATGGCCAGGGCGAACACGGCGAGCCAGAGCACGACACCGAGCCCCCGGACGTCGCTCGCCTCGCTGGCGTCGAGCACCGCCGTGCCGACGAGCAGCGCCCCGAGCAGCGACACCAACGACGCGATGCGCTTGGCGCGGCGAGGCAGGGCGTACTCCCCGAGGGTCCGGCCCAGCACCGCCAGCGACCACGCCATGACGAGGGGCGCGACGAGGACCAGCGTGCCGGCTACGATCCCCGGGATCTCGGTGACGGTCGGCGAGACGAGCTCCGCCGCCGCCAGCACCATGAGCAGCAGGACCAGCGCGTCCGCGACGAACAACAGCGTCGCCAGCGCGCCCGCCCACTGCGCGGGGCCGTGGGTGCCCGACGCCCGGGGGACGCGCCGGTAGCGCATCGCGCCTATCGCCGCGGCCAGCGAGCCGGCGACGAAGCCGATCGAGACGACGAGGGTCACGAACCACGCCAGGGCGCCGCCGCCGAGGGCGCTGGCCGGGGCGACCGAGGCCACCAGCGCCATCGCGACCCGCGCCACCAGCCCCCCGAAGTAGAGCCGCAGGCCGTCGCGGGCTTCGACCCACGCCGGGCGCTCCGGGATCGGCGGCGGCGCGAGGTGGAGGCCGAGGAGCCGCTCGTGACGCGGGATCCAGGGCTCGCCTTCAGCGCCCGCGGGAGGCGCCTCGGCCCCGGCGATCGTGCGCCCGCGTCGGCGGTTCTCGACCTTGACCACGCGGTAGGGGGCGTGGAGCGAGACGTCGTCGATAGACCCGCTGGGCGCCGGCGCCGGCGAGAGGTAGCGCGCCAGGCGGTGCAGCGGGTAGAGCGCGAGCCCGATGACGACGACCAGGGCGACCGCCAGGATGGTGCGCCAGCTCCCGCTCGCGGCGGGATCGGCCAGCGCCCCGGTCAGGAACAAGGCCGCGTAGCACCCGGCGAACGCCACCAGGGCGGCCTCGCCGATGACCGCCCAGCGACCTACGAGGCTCGCGCGGGCCGCTATCGCGGCGCGGGCCGCGCTCGCCAGCAGGAACGCCACCGCCCCGAGCAGGAGCAGGCGCTCGAGCAAGCGCAGCGACGCGACGCGCGTCACGTCGAGCAACCCGCCGCTGTCCCCCACGAGCAGCACGAGCTGCGCGGCGGCCGAGGCGATCACGAGGACCAGCGCGGCGGTCGCGGTCGGGCGCCCGCCCGTCACCGCGGGGACCGCCCGGCAGCGTCCGACCCCGATGGCGGCCCACAGCGTCGCCGTCAGCGCGAAGACGCCCAGGATCTGCCGCACCCAGCCGAACAACTCGACCGAGCCCGGGGCCTCGGGCGCCATGTGCGTCACCGCGACCAGGCCGAGCAGCACGACCCGGACCGACAGCGCCTTGAACGCCAAGTCCAGGCCCGCCTCGACCCGGTCCCAGCCGGGGAGATCGCGCCAGCTCGCCTCGTGCACCGTCGCGCTCACCGCGCCGCTCCTCGTCCGCGCGGCGGAACGACCTCCGTCGCGCACCGCCGGTCTAGCAGCCCGCAAGACATTGATCCACAACGACGGGGCGCGGCGCCGGGGTGGAGGTTGTTGCGATGCGGTATGTGCGCGGCGAGCTTGGCCTGGCTTGCGATGGCGACGCGTTGTGCGTTGCGGTGCGGTGCGCCGCTGGGCTCAGTCGCGTGCCGACAGCGTCGCCGCCGTGACGAGGTCGCGCACCGCCGTCGGGTTGAGCTTGCCGGCGCGGTACCAGCGGATGCGTCCCGAGGCGCTCACGACCAGAAAGAGCGGCATGTCGGTGCCGCGCTCGCGCACGAAGGACTCGGGGAGCATCTCGAAGTGGCACTGCTCGCGCTGCCACAGCGGGTACAGGAAGCGGTCCGTGCGCGGGTGCGCCCGCACCTTGTCGAGGCCGTCGATGGCCATGCTGACGAAGCTGGCTCCCTGCCGCTGCAGGTCGCTGCGCAGCGATCGCAGCAGCGCGAGCTCGTCGTCGGCGATGCACGGCTTGCACCACGTCGCCCAGAAGGCCATGACCAGCGCGCGCCCGCGTGCGCCGCGGGTGAGGCTCACCTTGCGCGCCGGCGCCCCGGGCGCGTCCACGCGCTGGACGTCCACGAAGCGCGCCTTGACGTCGACCGCCGTGAGCTCCGCGCTGCGAAACGGCACCCGCCCGGCCCGCTGGTCGAGCACCAGGAGCCGCTCGGCCAGGACCGCGCGCTCGGTCTCGAGGCGGCCGAGGTCGGCCTCCAGGGTCGCGAGTCGCCGCTCGAGCGCGTCGACCCGCGCGGCCGCCGCCCGCAGCCCGTCGAGCTCGACCCGCTTGATGACGGCGTCGTCGGGCCCGACCTCGGGGCCCGACGCGCATGCCGCGAGCGCGAGCGCCGCGGCGACGATGCACCGCGGCGCCAGGCGCATCAGGGCTTCTTGAAGCACGGGTAGGTGAACACCAGGGCGCTGCGGTTCGCCTCGCGCTCGGTGAGCTTCCTCGTCGCGAGGCGCTCGGCGTCGAGCGGGGTCAGGTACATCTTCTCGTGCCCGTAGGTGATGTAGCCGACCCGGTTCTCGTCGAAGCCGAGGCTCGTGACGAGGTACTGGCGCGCGTTCTCAGCGCGATCGAGGGCGTAGCGGAGGTTGTCGCGCCACGGCCCCTCGCGGCTCGCTCGGCCGACGATGATGATGTAGCCCTCCTCGCCGCGGATCGCCTCGAGGAACTGCTGGAGTTCCTTCTGATCGGTCTTGTCGAGGCGGGTGTCCGCCGACCGGAAGGTCAGGAGCTTGTGCGGGAGGCGCTCGAGGAGCGTCATGTACTGCGTCCGCGACAGCAGCTGCGCCTCGTCGACCTCCTTGCACGCCCCCTGCTGGCAGGCGGTCACGATCTCGTCGACGTGCGACGTGAAGTTGTCGTCCGAGCAGAACGCCTCGCGCGCGAAGGCGGCCTGCTTGTGTACGTCGCACACCACGTGGTCCGGGTAGTCCGCGCAGATGGTGCGCAGGCGCCGGTCCATCGCGTCGACGTCCCCCTGCAGGTCCTCGAGCTTCGACGTCGCTAGCAGCAGCTCTGCCGCCTTCTGATCGTAGTCGACCATCCGCACCATGCCGGGCGGGGTCGCGTCCTCGGCGGCGACGTCGTCGTCGTCCGGAGGCGGCGTCACCGTCTTCGTCGTCGCGCAGCCGCCGACGAGCGACGCCACGACACCCAAGATCACCCAACGCTCCATGACTCGCATCGTTCCCCCTCTTCCCTGCGACAGATGGACGGCGCAGGTATACCACACGCCGCCCCTCGGTCGCCCACAAAGACAAACATCGAGGGCCGCGCCACCGCGGTCGCGGTGGTCCGCGGAGACAAAGCCGTCATCGCGTGAAACCCCGGAGGACCCACCGCGTTCGAGTCGAGCATGGAAGCGGAGGCCACCGTCTTGCAATATCCCCCCATGACCGACTCGCGCGGCGACGACGCAGAGCCAGGCGCCTCGGCGCTCGCGGCTCGAAGAGGGCGACCCGAGCTCGTGCGCACGGAGGTCGCCGCGCAGCCGGACGACGACCCGGGCGCGGGCCTGCTCGCGCGCTATCTCGACGGCCAGACGGCGGCCTTCGACGCCCTCGTCCACCACTATCGGGCCTCGATCTACGGCTACCTGCTGCGGAGCGGACTGACCCCGGACGTGGCCGACGAGCTCTTCCAGGAGACGTTCCTGCGGGTGCACCAGCACGGGCGCAGCTACCAGCCGGTGCGGCCGTTCCGGGTGTGGCTGTTCACCATCACCAACAACCTCCTCCGGAGCCATTACCGCAAGCGCAAGGTGCGCCGCATCCTGGTCGACTGGTGGCTCGGCGCGACCGGACCGGACGCGCTGCCGATCGAGCCGGCGTCCGCGACGCCGCTCCCCGATGATCACGCCGCCGCGCGCGAGTCCCTCCGCTGGCTCGAGCGCGAGCTCACCCACCTACCCGACGGTCCGCGCCGTGCGCTGCTGTTGACCCAGGTCGAGGGCCTCTCCGGAGCCGACGCCGCCGCGGCGCTCGGGGTCCCGGAGGCGACCGTCAAGACCTGGGTGCGCCGGGCTCGGCTCGGCCTGGCCGCTGCGCGGCGCCGCGAAGGAGGCACCGAATGACCCGCGATGATGCAATGCACAAGGCGTCGCCCGATGGGGTCGAAGACGCAGTGACGCTGGTAAATGCTGACCTCTGTCGTCTGCCGCCGCTTGACGCGCCGGACGATACGGTGCGACGCACGCTGGAGCGCGTGGCGGCCGCTCGGGAGCGCGCCCCCGGGCGCTCCTTCGGCTGGGTGCTGGTGGCGGCGGCGTCTCTCGTCGGCCTGGTGGGCGCGTGGTTCACGGTGCGCAGCGTCGGGGGCGACGCGGCCCCGCCGATGACGCAGGTCGACCAGCTCGCGCGCTACCAGCCCGACGCCGGGCCGACCTCCGGTCGCTACCGGCTGCGGGGCGCCGAGGTGCGCACGCCGGTGGAGTCGGACGACACCAGCGGAGACGCGACGCGGGGCCTCCGGGGGGCGCAGTACGGACTCAGCGGCGGGGACGAGGCGGCGAATCGCGAGGGTGTCGCGACGCTCGAGGAGCGCCGCAACGAGGTCACCGCGACCGAGCAGGAGATCCCGCTCGGCGCCCGCGACAAGACCGGCCAGCTCGACTCCGGCGAAGGCGAGGACGGCGGGCGAGACTTCACGGAGAGCGGGGCCGCGTTCCACGCCGACTCGCTGGGCGATGGGCTGAAGGTGCTCGACTCGAAGGTCGCGGCGGAGGTCGTGGAGAAGGAGACCAAGGTCATCGCGAACCTCGACAGCGTGATCGCGCCGGCGAACGTGCGGATCGACGGCGACGGCCGGTCGACGGTGAGCCTCGGCGAGGGTCAGGACCAGACGGTCGCGAGCGACGCGAACGCGCGCGGCGAAGACGCGTGGCGCGTCGCCGGCCCGGCGTCCGCGAACCCACCGGACGACGCCGGGGGGGGCGCGCCGGGCAAGGGCGAGACCAAAGCCTTGGCGCAGCAGGTGAAGGCCGTCGCGAGCGGCGAGCACGCGGTCGTCGTCAGCGGCGACGGCTACGATTACCAGACCGGCACCGTCGTCACGCGCGTCCCGGCGGTGGACAACGGCCTCGTGCTCCTCCCGGCGGACGCCGCCGGAGAGCCGGTGGACACGCCGGTGGTCACGGATCCGGCGCAGCGCGAGCTGAGCGAGGTGGACCGCCGGGTCGCGCGCGAGGCCGTGGGGGGGCAGCGGCAGCGAGAGCTCTACTGGTGGCGGAGCCCGCAGGACGGCCGCGGCGGCCCGGGCGGCGACGACGAGCTCACCGGCGGCCTCGACGCCGACGCGTCGCAGCGCGAGGAGGGTGAGGGAGCCCGTGCGAGCAGCCGCACCGTCGCGGGCCCGGAGTTCGCGCGGCTTGCGGGCAAAGCGGCGCTCGTCCCGCGAGCGCTGGTGCCGCCGGCGGGGGCGGTCGAGGGCCTCGCCGAGCTGTCGCCGCGGGGGTACTTCCGCAACACCTATCTGCCCGGAGATCCGGAGAGCAGCTGGCTCCGCGCGTCTTTGGCGGACCGCCTGACCAGGGACGGGGCGGAGCTCCCGCTCGAGCGGGCGGCGCGCCCGCCGGTGCAGCCGTTCACCGCGAGCGCGGACCGTGGGCTCGGCGTGTCGGTGACGGCCGACCGCGCGGCGGTGGCCGGGCCGACGCGGATGACCGTGCAGATCGGCCTCGCCGGGGCGGACCGGCCCGCGACGCGACGCGCGCCGCTGAACCTGGCGCTGGTGCTCGACGTCGCGGCGGTGTCGAGCGAGGCCGAGCGGCAGGCGCTCTGGAGCCTGGCGGACGCGCTCGCGGCCGGGCGGCAGCCGGGCGACCGCCTCGCGGTGCTGGTGACCGGGGCGGCCCCTCAGGACGCGCAGGTGCTGTCCGCGTCCGAGCTGAGCGGTCCCGAGGTGCGGCGCGCGCTGGCGACCGCCTTCGAGGCGCGGCAGGCGCCGGC
>PHBI01000214.1:15979-20201 GCA_002841945.1 Deltaproteobacteria bacterium HGW-Deltaproteobacteria-14 | reverse complement strand
CCGCGCCGGCGCCCGACGCGCCCCCGGCGGCGCCCGCGCCCCCGGCGGCGCCCATACATCCGGCACCGCCCCGGCCCCCTGCGTGCGCGGACCTGGCGTCCTGCACCGCCGGCTGCGCCTCGTGCGGTGAGGCGTGCTCGGCCGCAGCGGCCGCAGCCTGCAAGGAGCTCGGCGAGCTCTACCTGCGCGGCGAAGACACCTTCGATCTCAGCGCGGCCGCGGCGGCCTTCGACAAGGGCTGCTCGGGCGGCCGCGGGGACGCCTGCGCGGCGCTCGGGAGCCAGGCTCAGGATGGCCGCGGCGTCGCCTTCGACGAGGCCCGCGCCGCGACGCTCTATGAGCGCGGCTGCGACCTCGGCGCGGGGGTCGGCTGCTTCAACCGCGCCATGATGCACGCGGCCGGGCTCGGCCCCGACGCGAACCCCGCCCTGGCCCAGGCGTGGTACGACCGGGCGAGGGTCGCCTACACGGCGGCCTGCAACGACGGCGACGGCGCCTGGTGCATGAACCTCGGGGTGATGTTCGAGATGGGGCTCGGCGTCCCGCGGCGACCGGCGGCGGCCTCGGAGATCTACCGCAAGGCGTGCGACGCCGGCCACGCAGACAGCTGCGTCAACGGCGCCCTCATGGAGGTCCATGGGGACGTCCCGAGCCAGGGCGACCCGCTCGCGCGGATGGCCGCCGCGTGCGGCGCCGGGAGCGCCGTCGGCTGCGGCAGCCTCGGGCAGCTGTTGGCGCGCGCGCGGCCCGACCAGCCCCGCGACCTCAAGCGCGCCCTGCCACTGCTCCATGACGCGTGCTTTGGCGGGTTCAAGCAAGCGTGCGGCGCCCTCGGCGCGGTGCTCACGACCAGCGGCGTCCCGCGGGCAGAGGACCAGGTGCGGCTCCTCGAGCGGCGCGGCTGCGACCTCGGCGACTCGGAGGCGTGCTTGGTGCTCGGCCTCCTGACGGAGCCCGACGACTTGCAAGCGGACGCCTCGGTCGCGGTCGGCTGGTTCCGCCGCGCGTGCCAGATCGGCAACGCCGAGGGCTGCGCTCGGCTCGCGGGGCACCTACACCTCGGGGTGGGCGTCCCCACCGACCGGGAGGCGGCCGGGTGGGCCCTCGTGAGGAGCTGCTCGACCGGCCTCGAGGCGGCGTGCCAGGAGGTGATCCGCCAGGGCCTCCCCCTCGAGGTGCCCCCCGACGTCGCCACGCGCCTCCGCCAGGCGGCGTGCGCCGCGGGGATCGAGCAGGGGTGCTCCTCGCCCTGAGCGACCCCGGCGCCGCCCTCGAAGCCCTGGCCCTTCGCCTCAGCGACGGTGTCGACCAGGGCGACGCGACCCGCTGCGTCCCGTGGACGCAGCGGGCCGCGGGCCCGGAGGGCGCGCCGGCCAGAGCCGGTCGCGCCCGTCCGCGGCTCAGTACGTGAAGTCGTCGAACAGCGTCAGCCGCTGGCCGTAGTAGTCGAAGACGTTCGTCACGATGCTGTAGATCGCGGTCGGCGCGTCCATCCGGCTGAGCGACAGCGTCCCGCTCTCGGGGAAGAGGAACGCCGCGCCCGGCTCGGGCTCGACCGGGGCACCCGCCTGGTCGGTGGCGTCGAGGTACGGCGTGAAGGTCGCCCCCGGGAAGTAGCCCGCGACCTCGCTCAGGTCGTAGCTGACGGGCTGCTCGGGCTCGTAGCGGTCGAGCACGGAGATCGTCTCCCAGGTGTCGGTGCGCACGACGAGATCGCAGTTCTGGTCGCCGTCGCCGAAGTCGCACATCCCGGGGACCAGCTCGAGCCCCGGCGTCGCGGCGCCGCTCCCGTCGAAGCCGCCCGGCACGAAGCGCCGCAGGGTCACGGCCTGCTCGCCGCCAGCGCCGTCCGTCAGCGCGGCGAGCTGGAGGTCCCAGGAGGCGGTGACCTCGCCGGTGGCGGCGTCGATCGGGTAGACCCCGAGCACGCCGTAGGTCAGCCAGCGCTCGTTCGTCACGAACTCTGCCACCTCGATGACCACCTCGGCGGCCGTGGCGCCGGCCGCGACGGTCACCGTCGGGAGGTGGTCGGCGTCCGGCGCGTCGCCGTTCGTCAGCGTCGTCGTCGCCGTGGGCTCCTCGCCGTCGGTGGGCTTGAACGCCCCGAGGACGGCGCCCCAACCGGTGTCGGTGGACCACGCCGACGCGAGCGTGTCGTAGGAGGTCGCCACGTCGCTGGTGAAGCTCTGCGGGATCGGGAGCGCGATGCTGAGCCCGCTCTGCCCGGCGCCGAGCCGCAGCTCGCCCGCGTCGTTGGCGATGACGAGCTCGGCCAGCGCCGCCTTGGCCGCCGCCGCCTTGGCCGCGAGGTCGGTGTGGACGCTGTCCTCGAAGAACGTGAGGAACTGGCCGACGTCGCGGTAGGACTCGGACGGCTCTCCCGACGAGAGCTCGACGCTGAAGGCCGGGCGCGCGTCGTACGCGAAGCGCGCCATCTCGTCACCGACGTTGGCCCAGTCGGCGAGCGCCGCGTCGGTGAAGGCCTCCATCGCGGCCGCGAAGGCGTCCATCTTGCTCGTGTCGAGGGCGACGTGCGAGCGGAGCAGCTCGTCGCTGATCCCCTTGCTCTTGTGCCGCACGCCCCAGCCGATGACCTCGGACGCCGCGAGCTCGTTGAGCGGGGCGCCGGGGGTCGCCGAGAGGGTGGACAGGATGTCGCGGTAGTTGAGGCCGGCGCCGAAGTCGACCTCGGCGTTGCCGAAGTAGACGTGCGCGAGCTCGCGGGCCTGATAGGCCACCTCGACGTTGCCCATCAGGCAGGTGTCGAAGAAGAAGAAGCTCAGCGGCCGCGGTCCGGTGATGCCGGCCGCCGTCATGCCGGCGCGCACCGCGTCGGTCGCCTCGAGGTGGGTCATGCTGGTGCCGTCCGCGAGGTTGCCGTCGTCATTGTCGACGCCGTAGCCGCCGTCCCACGAGCCTCCGTGGTTCCAGAGCATCACGGCGTAGCGATCGGCCGGGTAGGTCGTGAAGACCTCCGCGACCGCCGCGGAGAGCTCCTCGGGGTCGGTGGAGTCGATCTCGTCGGTGGTCTTCAAGAGCTCCGCGTCCTGGTTGTTGCCGCGGATCTTGAACCACTGGGTCCTCTCGGGGAGGTTCGGACAGGCCGACGTCCCGTCGGCGCAGCTCGGGTCGAAGCGGTTGGGCAGCGACGAGTTCCAGTCGACCATGACGATGACGGTGATGTCGTCGGACAGGGTCGCCTTGGCCATCTCCTGGATGTTGTCGGCCAAGTCCGCCGAGATGTTGCTGTCCGCCTGGCCGTAGACGAAGACCGTCCAGGTCTTCGCCTCGACGTCCGCCGTGCAGGTCACGCCGTCGCCGGTGAAGCCGTCGTTGCAGGCGCAGGTGAAGGAGGTCGCCGTGTCCGTGCAGGTGGCGTTGGCGTCGCAGTTGTCGGTGCCGGCGGCGCACTCGTCGACCGCACCCGGGGTACACGTGACGCCGTCGCCGCTGTAGCCGTCGTTGCAGGCGCAGGTGAAGGAGGTCGCCGTGTCGGTGCAGGTGGCGTTGGCGTCGCAGTTGTCGGTGCCGGCGGCGCACTCGTCGACCGCGTCCGCGGTGCAGGTGGTGCCGTCACCCGTGAAGCCTGTCAGGCACTCACAGGCGGCCGCCCCGCTCGCGGCGGTGACGCATTCGGCGTTGGCGCCGCAGGTCAGGGCGTCGCAGGGGTCCGGCGGCGCCGTCGAGGCGTCGTCGCCGCAGGCGCCGACGGCGGACAGGGTGAGGGCGAGGGTCAGGCCGACGCCGAGCGTCCTCGCCAAGGCGGTCATTGGGTTCATCACGGTCAACTCCAGCTGGAATTACGGGGCTCGCCGGCGTCAAGAACCAGCGCGGGCCGCGCCGGATAGCATCGGCCTCCACCCGGATCAACGGGGGAGCGCCACCCGAGCCGTCACGAGTCGGCGTGATGTTGGCGAAGACGCCGCCGTGTTGCGGGTCATCGCCGAGCCCGCTGTGAAACCGGGGCTGGCCCCGCGCCGCGAGACGCGGGCGCGGCTGAAGCCCGCCTCGAGGGTCGCGAGCTCGCTCCGGCGGGTGGGCGCGCCAGCCCGCGCGCCTCGACCCCGGCTCGGGGGGAGACGACGAAGAAGCGCCCGCGGGTCACCGCGGGCGCTCCTTCGATTCAGGGTGGGCCGGGGCCCGGGGGCTCAGCCCTCGCGCTTCTCGGCGGCGGCGCGGACGGCCACCTCGGCCTCGAGGGCCGCGAGCTCGGGGTCGGCGC
>PHBI01000214.1:0-15888 GCA_002841945.1 Deltaproteobacteria bacterium HGW-Deltaproteobacteria-14 | reverse complement strand
TCCTCGCAGGTCGTGGCCGTGCGGCCGGGTGTTCGTGGAGCGTTTGGGGGCGCCGTCTGCGTTCCCCCTCGCTCATGAGTAGAGTATCGGCGCGAGACACCGGCGCCGCCATCGGGTTGGGACCCCAGGCCCGCTCGGAAAAAACACCTACATGGACCGTTAAGTCTTCCCCGGTGCAGGTCATCGCCACCCCGCGCGAGCCCGACAAGGCGTCGGAGGAGCTCAAGGGCAACGCGACCATCCCCCTCCTCCCCCGCGACGTCAGCGATCCGGTCCAGCTCGACCAGGCCGTCGCGCGCGCCCTCGCCTTCGGCCCGGTGGACGCGTCTCCAACAACGCAGGCTAGTTCTCGCCCGCGTCTCCGCGTCCCGAGGACCGTGAGTCAGGGAGCCGCGGGGACCGGTGTCGCGAGAAAGGCCTCGAGCGCGGCGATGTAGCGCGGCCACGCCTCGATCTGGGGGATGTGCCCGACGCCGTCGATCTCGACGAGCTGACTCCCGGGGATGGCGGCGTGCGCGGCGCGCCCGAGGGCCGGGTAGTCGCCGAGGGTCTCTGCGACCTCGGGCGGCACGCTCCCCCTGCCGATGGCGGTGCGGTCGCGCTGCCCGATGATCAGCAGCGTCGGCCGCGCGATCCGCGGGAGCTCGTGGACGACCGGCTGCGTGACGATCATGTCGTAGGCGAGCGCGGAGTCCCACGCGACCCGGGCGTAGTCGGGGCCCGTGGTCCAGCCCATCTGGATCTCGGCGAGGCCGTCGTACGCGGGCTCCCAGTGGCCGTCGAAGTAGCTCGCCTGCATGTAGGCGCGCACCTGCTCGGGGGTCTTCTTCAGCTCGCTCGCGTAGGTCGCGTCGATCGGCGTGTAGGGGACCACCTGCAGCCAGTCTTCGAGGCCGATGGGGTTCACGAGCACGAGGCGCGCGGCGCGGTCGGGGTAGAGCAGGGTGAAGCGCGCCGCCAGCATCCCGCCCATCGAGTGGCCGACGACCGTGACGGCGCCGACGCCGAGCGCGTCGAGCAGGTCGCGCGTCTCGCCCGCGAGGGCGTGGAAAGTGAACTGGAAGCGCTCGGGCTTGGAGGACTTGCCGAAGCCGATCTGATCGGGGGCCACGACGCGGTAGCCGGCCCTCGTGAGCGCGGCGATAGTCGGGCCCCAGTAGGCGGCCGAGAAGTTCTTCCCGTGGAGCAGGAGCACGGTCTCGCCGTTGCCCTCGCCCTCGGGGGCGACGTCCATGTAGGCCATCTCGAGGCGCTGCCCCTGCGCCTCGAAGGCGCGCATCGCCACCGGATAGGGGTAGGGGTAGCCGGTGAGGCGCGCGTCGAAGCGCTCCGCGGCGCCGGGTCCGGCGTCCGCGGCGGGAGGCGCGGTGGGCGCGGAGGCGCAGGCTCCGGAGCCCAAGGCGGCGGCGAGGACCAGGGTGGAGGCGAGCAGGCGGAGGTGCGGCGCGAACATAGAAGGCTCCTTCATCGAAGGTCGCCACGGTAGGCACGTGGGCGCCAGCACCCAACCAACGCCCTCGGCGACCGCCGCCGGTCGGGCTCTCGGGCTCTCGGCCTGGCCGAGCCCGTTCTTGTCGCGGCGCGCGGCGATTGCTGCGCCTGCGAGGGAGGTCGGCGCTCCGCTCCCCTGCGCGCGGAAGGAGCCTCAGGTGGGCGCCCGTCGGCGCCGAAGCGCTTGGAGATCGCGCACCGCAACGAGTATGGCTATGATGCGGGGGAGCCGGAACGACGACGCGCTGCGTCACGCGACGGGCTGGCTCTTCCCACGACAGCGGAGCGGAGAGACGATGAGCGCCACTCGGACGTGCCGGCCTTCGGCTGTGTTGCTGCTCTCGACCCTGCTCGGCGCCTCGGGCTGCCTGGGCTCGGAGGCGCTCAGCGGGCCGACGGGGATCCTGTCGGTGGCGGTGGCGCCGTTGAACCTGTCGGGGATCACCGACGCGGCGTACACGCTGACGGTGACCAACGGCGCGGCCGGGTCCGGGCAGGTCGTGTGGACGCGGGGGCTGACGTCGCAGCGGTACGGCGACGGGGCGGGCTCGCTGGCGTACGTCGGCACGTGCGACGCCGCGACCGGCGTGAACACGATCACGCTGACGCTGACCGCGCTCCATGACGTGGGGGCCTCGTCCCGGTCGCGACGTACATGAACCCGACGCCGATCACGCGCGAGGTGTCCTGCGTCGCGAACGCCGACGTGGCGGTCACCTTCGACATCACCCTCGCCCGGCAGGCCGAGCAGGGGTTCTTCGACGTCGCCGTGCAGTTCAGCGACCTCTTCTGCTCGGCCAAGCTCGACTGCGAGACCGCCAGCGGCGCCGACCTCGAGCTGCTGCACAACGCCGCGGGCGCGCGCGACATGACCATCGTGCTGGGCTTCGCTTGCACCGGGTCCATCACCGGCACGCCGACGTTCCTCTACATGGACGACCCCGTCATCAAGTGCGGCGAGCCGCTGACCGAGGTCGTGCGCGTCGATCCGACCGGGCTGGGCAACGTGCCGCTGAGCGCGCCGCCGAGCTACAACGAGGGCGGCTACCTGTTTGGCGCGGCGGTCTACCGCGGGGTCGAGGGGTTCGCGGGCAAGGCCTATTGGAACGTCTCGTTCGGCCTCGACGCGCTGCGCTTCGGCACCCAGGCGTGCGTGTTGAGCGGGCGCGCGACGGCGTCGGCGGGGGGCTGGGCGCAGGCGCAGGCGGGCTTCGCGCTGCCGGCGGGCAGCGTGTACCCGGTCATCGACTGGGCGGTGCCGATCTGGGACGCCGGCGGGCGCGCGTGCCACAAGCACCAGGTCAACGTCGCCGCCAGCGGCGTCACGACCGACTATTACGGCTACCTGCCGCTCCTGAACGGCTTCACGTGGAGCCCGGATCCGATCTACCTCCAACACCGCTACGAGCCCGCCGCCCACGGGGGCGCGGGCGAGGTGCTGAGCGCCGGCGAGCCCATCTGCACGCCGAGCTGCGGACCCGGACGCTGCGTTGCAACAAACGACTGCCAGTGCGACGGCACCGGGTATGGTGGCGACTACTGCGACCAGCCCCTGTGCAGCGCGGAATGCGTCAACGGCGGCGTCTGCACGGCGCCGGAGCACTGCACCTGCCCCGACGGCTTCTGGGGCGAGACGTGTGCGGGGGTCTGCGCCGCGGGCGCCTGCGCCGGGACGATGCGCTGCGATCAAGGGACCGGCGCGGCGTCGGCGTGCGTCGGGGGCTGCGTGCCCGGGGCCTACGGCGCGACCTGCGCCGAGGCCTGCACGCCGGTGGCTCACTGCGCGGTGACGCCGACGTGCCACGACGCGACCGACTCGGTGTGCGCGGCGTGCGTCGAGGGCTACCTGCTCGACGGCAGCGGCGCGTGCGTCGCGTGCCTCGGGGCCGGCGACTGCGCGGACGTGGCCGGCGACTGCTTCGTCTCGGCGTGCGAGGCCGGGGCGTGCGTGGCCAACCCGCTGGGCGCGGGGGCGGCCTGTGGGGACCCGACCGTGACCGAGTGTACGGGCGCCGACACGTGCGATGGCGCGGGCGTGTGCCTCGCGAACCACGCGAGCGTCGGGTCGAGCTGCGGGGACGCCGGCGGCGCCTGCGTGAACCAGGACACCTGCGACGGCGCCGGCGGGTGTACGGACAACGGCTTCGCGGCCTCCGGCGTCCCATGCGGCAGCGGCGACGACAGCGCCTGCGACAAACCGGACACCTGTGACGGCGGGGGCGGCTGCCTGCCGAACCTCGAGCCGGCGACGACGGTGTGTCGCGAGTCGGCGGGGGTGTGCGACGTCGTCGAGCGCTGCGACGGGGCGGGGGCGTGCCCGAGCGACGGCTTCCTGTCGTCGGCGACGGTGTGCCGGGCGGCGTCGGCGAGCGGCTGTGACGTGGCCGAGCAGTGTACGGGGGGGGCGGCGGCGTGCCCGGCGGACGGCTTCAAGGCGGCGGGGACCTCGTGCGGGAGCGGCGCCAGCTCGACCTGCGACCTGCCGGACACCTGCAGCGCGGGCGGCGTCTGCCAACCCAACTACGCCAGCGGCGGCACGAGCTGCGGCGACGGCGTCGCGACCGCGTGCACCGCGCCCGACAGCTGCGACGGCGCCGGGAGCTGCCTCGCCAACCACGCCGCCGACGGCGCGGCATGCTCCAACGGCGTCTTCTGCGACGGAGCCGAGACCTGCAGCGCCGGGACCTGCGCGGGGCACGACGCCCCGTGTACGCCGAGCACCTCGGTCTGTGACGAGGCCAATGACGTCTGCGTGCCGATCTACACGAGCTGTCTCGACGCCCGCAACGCCAACGAGACCGTGAGCGGGAGCTACTACATCGACCCCGACCTGACCGGGCCCAACGCCATGATCGTGGCCTACTGCGACATGGTGACCGACGGCGGCGGCTGGACCCTGGTGCGCCGGGTTCGGCCCAACGGGGGCGGCTGGCTGAACCCGAACGACAACCTGGCGGGGGCCACCGCGTCCGGGACCTATCAGCCGAGCCCGACCGTCAACGCGACGTTCAGCATGAAGTTCGACACCCTCACCTTCACCCACTTCCTGTTCCGGACCGGTGACGGGGTGAAGTGGCTCATCACCCACCGCTCGCAGGTCTACACCGGCTGGGACGGGACGCAGCCGGCGTCCTGCGCGATCGTGAAGTCCAGCTCTAGCGCGACCGCGACCTCGGCGCTGTGGTACAAGCGCAGCGGTCAGCCCGAGGATCCGTGGATCAGCCCCGACAGCCATGGCACCGGGCCGACGTCTGCGGGCAGCGACAACGACACCTACTCGATGCTGTACGGCGAGGGTGGCTACGTGGGCTGGCTCCACTGGGTCAACTACCGCAACGGCGCCAACGTCTGGGTGCGCTGACCGCACGTCCCGCGCGGCGGGAGCGTCGCTCCGCGCGGCGACGAGGCGCCGAAGGTAGACCGCCGAGAGCTGGCTACGGCGCCGTCGGGGCCGGCGCGGTGGCTCCAGGTGACCGCCGGCGCCGGTAGAGCAACACGAACAGGAACGTCGCACCGCCGAGCGTCCCGAGCGGCGCGCCGCCGCCCGCCGCGCACCCCGAGTCGCTCCGACCGACCTGGCCACCGCCGTTTGTGCCCGTGTCGAGCTCGGTGTCCGCCGCGGCGCCATCGCGCTCGGCGCCGTCGGCCTCGGGCCCGATGTCGGGTCGAGCGGCGTCCGCCGCCTCGATGTCGCCGCCGTCGACCTCCTCCGAGGCGCCCGAGTCGACCCCGATCGCCGCGTCGACGACGGCCGCGTCGGGATCGGGCTCGACCGCGTCGGGATCGGGCTCGACCGCGTCGGGATCGGGCTCGACCGTGTCGGGATCGGGCTCGACCGTGTCGGGATCGGGCTCGACCACGTCGGGATCGGGCTCGACCACGTCGGGATCCACCGCCTGCAGGCACGCGCCGCCGTCGCAGTGCGTGCCGGACGGGCAGGGGACCACCGCCGTCCAGGCCAGACAGCCGTCCGCGGCGACCGCGCAGGTCGACGTCCCGCCGGCTTCGCAGCGGACGGTGGCCTCCCCGCACGCGTCCTCGCAGGGCGTCACGCAGGCGCCGGCGAGGCAGGTCTTGCCGGCCTCACAGGGGCTCGGGGGCCCCCAGTCGCGGCAGGGGTCGGCGTCGACCTGGCCGCACTCCGAGACGCCGCCGCCGTCGCACCGCTCCTCGCCCTGCGAGCACGCGTCGACGCAGCCCGCCGGGGCGCAGACACCGTTTCGGCACCCGTCGGCGCACGTCGTCTCGACCTGCCAGTGGTAGCACCCGTCGTCCCCCGGCGCGCAGACCTGCGTGGTCGCGCCGTCGCACCTCCGCGACACGAGCGCGGAGCCGAGGAAGGGAGCGTCGCCGAAGGCGAAGACCCCGCCATCGGAGGCCACGAGCCAATACCCCTGGCCGCTCGGGGTCGTGGCGATGCCGATCACCGGCGCGTTGAGCGCCTGCCCGCCCATCGACCCGTGGAAGCCGGCGTCCCCGAAGGCGAAGATGCCGCCGTCCGCGCCGACGAGCCAGTAGCCCTGGCCGCTCGGGGTCGTGGCGACGCCGACCACGGGCGAGTTGAGCGCCTGGCCGCCCATCGCGCCGTGGAAGCCGGCGTCCCCGAAGGCGAAGACGCCGCCGTCCGCGCCGACGAGCCAGTAGCCCTGGCCGCTCGGGGTGGCCGCGAGCGCGACCATCGACGCGTTGAGGGGCTGGCCCCCGACGGATCCGTGATCGCCCGCGTCCCCGAAGGCGAAGACGCCGCCGTCCGCGCCGACGAGCCAGTAGCCCTGGCCGCTCGGGGTCACGGCCATCCCGACGACGGGGGCGTTGAGGGGTTGCCCGCCCATCGATCCGAAGAAGCCCGCGTCCCCGAAGTTGAAGACGCCGCCGTCGCGGGCGACGAGCCAGTAGCCCAGCGCGCTCTGGGTGACGACCACCCCGGCGATGGGCTGCGCGAGCCACTGCCCCGCCAGGTCGCCGTGGGGGACGAGCGCGCCAAAGCTGCTGACCCCGCCGCTCGCGTTGGCGATGGCGTACCCGAAGCCGGCGGGGGCGCCGCTGACCGCTACCCGATCGTCGGCGTCGGTGCGGCAGTCGTCGGAGCACTGCGCCGGCTGGTCGCAGACCCCGCCGCCCGGGCCGCCGCCCCACCACTCCCAGTGCCAGGACTCGCTCGGGACCGTCCGCGTGAAGCCATAGGTCGCGCCGTGGGTGTTGAGCCACGCGAGCACGCCCGGTGCGCCCGTGTTGAGGTCCAGCGCGTGTCCGCTCTGGTGGTTGGAGTAGCCCGGGCTGGCGGCCAGGTTGCAGTTGTTGCAGTTGCAGTTCACGTAGCAGCCGTAGAGGTAGGCCTGCTGGGCATACGTGCGGAATCCGCTCACGATCCGGAGCTGGACACCGTCGCTCTCGGCGGCCTGGGCCATGACGAGATAGGCGTTCGCGGTGTCGAGCTCGACGGGCTTGCCGTCGACGCGCACGACCGTGATCGGGAACGACTCGCCGTGGACGTAGCCGGTCGAGGCCTGCTCGGCGCAGTCGACCGTGCTGAGCGGCGCGACGACGGCGCTCGGCGCCTGGGGGGCGGGGCCGACGTCCGCGCTCTGGCCGCAGGAGGTGAAGGCGCCGCCGGCCGACACCGCCAAGAGCAGCCAGAGGCGCGTTGGCTTCATCGCTCGGCGCGCGGTCCGGGGGGGGCGATGCACGGGAGCGTGCTCCAGAGGCTCTGCGATCGGTTTCGACCGTAGCAGGCCTCCGCGCGCCCAACAACGGCCGCCTGCCGGCGACCGGTCGCTTCCGGACACCGCGCGGGCGCACCGACCCGAGATGCGCTATCTTGCGGTCGCGTCACCGAAGGGCCATGCGCCGCGCGGCGCGACGCGGGGAGTACACCGAATGCTGGGGCTCTACGGACGACGGTGGCTGCTCGTGTTGGCCGGCTCGCTCATGGTCGCGTGCGCCGACGACCGGTCGTCGGACGCGGACAGCGACGGCGGCGGGGTGACCGACACCGTCGTCGTCGACACCGCCGTCGCCGCCGACGCCGTCGCCGCGGGAGACGCCCCGTCAGACGCAGACGCCGACGTCCTCGCCGGACCCGACACCCTCGGGGGCGACGCGGACAGCGACCTCGACGCGCCGCTCGAGACGAGCGACGCGACCGCGGCCGATGTGACCGACGCCGACGCGACCGCGGCCTACGACTGCGCCCAGCCCGACTGGACGGCGCCCAGCTGGTTCGAGCGCAGCGGCTGCTTCTACGTCCTCGACGTCCGCGACGCCTACTTCAACAACTGGTGCTACCGAGTCGACAGCTGCGTCTCCGGCCAGCCGCCGCCGGGCAAGACCGTGGCCGACATGATCGCCGACCATGACACCCTGAGCCTCGTCACCAGCCTCCAGGGGCTCGTCAACCGGCGCGCGCCGACCCTCTACCTCATCGGCGAGGCGCAGCCCGACGAGACCTGGCTCACGCTGCTGCCGGCGCAGGGCGTGTGGCTCCAGGACGCGACGCGCTACGACGTCGCGTCGGTCGCTGAGCTGCTCGACCTCTTCGCAGGGCACCCGGCGCTCGCCGGCTCCGTCGCCTGGGACGCGGCCGCACCGTACACCCTCAACGTCGCCTACTCCCTCGCGGGCGCGCTTGATCTCCTCGTGGTGCGCCACGGCGGCGCCTACTTCACCGAGACCACCTCGCGCTTTCCCGTCGTCGAGGACCTGGCGGACCGCTTCATCAGCAAGCGCGCCGCCTACGAGTGGCTCATCGCCGAGCACCTCAGCCAGGGCACGCTCGCCCCACGGCTGTCGCTGTACAGCGACGGCTACCTGGTCACACAGATGCTCGCTGGCACCTTCGACGAGCGGGGCCAGTCGCTCCTCTCCCGCGACACCCTCGTCGCCGATCGCGACTTCATCATCGGCTACGGCGTGCACGCCGCCGCGCCCGACCCCACCCAGAGCCCACCTCCGCCCGCCGGCGAGGGCCGGGTCGTCCTGCAGGAGGCCATCGACGCCATCCGCACCCGCGTCGGACCCACCAAGACCTTCGTCGCCAACGGCTGGCCCAGCTCCGAGTACTCGTTTGATTGCAACGGCGACGGCGTCATCAACGCCTCCGACCACGTCAACTGCGAAGAGTGGGAGTGGGTCGAGTACCTGTCGAAGAACGCGGGTGTCCTACGCGGCGGGCCGGCCGGCTACTACGCCAAAGAGAGCGCCAACAAGAGCTTCTTTCGTCACGGGCCCGGCGTGGCTCTCTTCGTCCAGCCGCCGCCCGCGTCGCCCGCCACCATCCTGCGCGAGCGCTACGCGCTGGGGCCGCCGCGCAATCACTCGTTCGAACTCGGCGACAGCGGCTGGACGCTGACCTCGACCAACCGCGCGACCTACACCAACCCGGCCCAGGCGCATCACGGCGACGTCTTCCTCCAAGCCAACGTCTCCGCCGCCGACGTCGGCAGAGGCTTTCACCAGGACGCCGCGGTGGCGCTCGAGCGAGGCTATCGCTACCGCTTCGTCGTGCACGCGCGCCTCGCCGCGCCCTACAGCAGCGCGACGATCGAGCTCCGCGTGGGCAGCGACAGCGCTCCGCTGTGCAGCCGGTCACACACCCTCAGCGGCGTCGACTGGCGGGCGCTCACCTGCGAGTTCCAGCACCGCGTGGCCAGCGTCGGCAGCACGCGCCTCCAGGTCCGGCTGCTGACCCCTGGCGTCAACGTGGCGTTTGACGACCTCGCCTTCGTCGGCGCCACCCGCGTGGAGGTCGACACCAGCCGCAACTTCGTCTCCTGCTACCTCGGCGACTATGACTTCCCGATGGCGCTGCAGCTCGTCCCCGTGGGCGTACACCCGTTCCCGTGGGGCCAGCGTCACGCGTCGATACCGACCGCGAGCGGCTTCACGGCGACGGCCTATCAGGACGTGCCGCCGCTCTTTGCGTACTTCGCCAAGACCCGGACCCCCGATCAGTGGTTCGTCATGCCGGACAGCGGTGCGGGCTACGTGAACCCGGGACAGCTGCCCGCCGCGGTCGTTGACGACTGGGTCGCGATCACCGCCGCCGCTCAGCGGCCGCTCGGCTACCGGTCGGGCTGGGTGCTCAACGGCAAACGCTGGAGCGACGTGCCCGCCACCAGCGCCGCCGGGACCAAGATCCGGGCGATGTATCGCGTGATCGCACCCGAAGGGATCTACTACAACGCCACCGCGACAGACCCCCACGCCTATGACAGCGGGCTGCCGGTGCTGCCCCTGGTGGGCGACTTCTTCGCCGCCGGACAGCAGGCGTCGGTGGCCGCGAGCAAGCTCGCCAACATCCTCGGCGCCAACCCGACGCCCTTCACGGTGCTGCGCTCGGTCTTCGTGTCCGAGCAGGCCATCGAGGCCGCGGTCGACCTCGCGCGGGCCGCGGGCGCGCAGCTCGACGTCGTCGACCCGCAGACCTTCATGTACCTCTTCCGCAGCGCGCGCGGCGTCGCCAACGGCAACCGCCTGACGGTCGTCGGCCACACCCTCCCGGAGGTGATCGGCGCCAGCGACGTCGCGGTCGCGACGGTGACCGTCCGCAACGACGGCTGGGACCTGTGGGTGCCGAGCGCGGCCGTCAACGGCGACTGCGACGGCACCGGCACACCGGGTCGCGGCTGCGTCCGCGTGGCGTACAGCCTGACCGCGACGCCCCCGAAGCCGGTCGGCTGGGGCGCCCAGCCGATCCAGCCCTACCAGCGGGCGGAGCTGCCGCTGGTCGTCGCCCCGGGTGAGTCGGCGACCGTCGCCGTGACCCTGACCGCCCCTGCCACCGCGGGCGACTACACGTTCCAGCTCGATGGCGTCCGGGAGGGCAATCACTTCTTCGAGACGGTGGGCAACGTGCCCTGGCAGACCGCGATCCGGGTCGCGCCTTAGGGGTGTTTATATATTATGCAGGTTCGACGTAGGTGATGCGGCGGGCCAGCATCTGCATGTGGGCGACCCAGATCCCTTCACTGGCGCGTCCTTGGACGGGCGGCTGCGCGTGATGCCCGCTTCCTTCAAGTACTTCAGCAGCGTGCGCCAACGTGAACTCCCGGAGCTCGCGGATCTGGTCCGCTGACAGAAGACGTGGCCGGCCGACCCGTGACTCCTCATCCACGCTCATCCTAAACCTCCATCGCCGGGATGAGGATGAGCCTATCACAGTCGCCTTAATATATAAACACCTCCTCAGGGGCCGGCGCCGCGATGACGCGTCGCCTCGCCGGCGGACGGGGCGGCGGCCCTCGGCCCCCCCCCGCCCCGCGACCGCGCCCCTACGGCTGGTCCTTGACGAGCCGGAAGTCGCCCGCCACGGCGTTGCGGTAGACGTTGATCTGGCCGATGTGGCGCGCGCGGCCCTCCTCGTCGAGCACGCCCAGCCCCTCCTCGGGGGCCAGCCCCAGGACGCCGATCTTGCCCAAGGCCTGGTTCTTGTGGACCAGCAGCGTGGCCTCGGCGGCCTGCTCGAGGGGGAAGGTCTGGCTGAGCAGCGGGTGAATCGCGCGCTTGCACACCAGCCGGTTCGCCTCCCAGGCCTCGCGGTAGTTGGCGAAGTGCGAGCCGATGATCCGCTTCTTGTGCATCCACAGATAGCGGTTGTCGTACTCGTGCATGTAGCCCGTGGTCGAGGCGCAGGTGACGATGGTGCCGCCGGGCTTGGCCACGAACACGCTGGCGCCGAAGGTGTGACGTCCGGGGTGCTCGAAGACGACGTCCACGTCCTCGCCGCCGGTCATCTCACGGATCTGCTTACCGAAGCGCAGCATCTCCTTGTAGTCGTGGCTGCCGTCGGCGTTGAGGAAGCGGTAGCCCTCCTTCTTGCGGTTGATGACCCAGCGTGCCCCGATGGTGCGGCACAGCTGCTCCTTCTCCTCCGACGAGACCACCGCGATGGGGAAGGCGCCCGCGTTGAGGGCGTACTGCAGGGCGAACCCGCCCAGGCCGCCGACGGCGCCCCAGATGAGGACGTTGTCGCCCTGCTTGATCTGCCAGCCGTTCTGGCTCACCAGCATCCGGTAGGAGGTCGAGTTGACCAGCGGCATCGAGGCCGCCTCCTCCCACGTCAGGTGCGGCGGCTTGGGCATGAGCTGGTTGGCCCGCACCAGCGCGATCTCGGCGAACCCGCCGAAGTTGGTCTCGAAGCCCCAGATGCGCTGGTCGGGGTCGAGCATCGAGTCGTTGTGGCCGTCGGGGGACTGCATGTCGACGTAGTTGCAGTGCAGCGTGACGCGGTCGCCGGGCTTGAACTGCGTGACCCCCGGGCCGGTCCGCAGCACCACGCCGGAGCCGTCCGACCCGATGATGTGGTAGGGCAGGTCGTGGGACTTGTTGATGGGGTCGCGTTTGGCGGCGCGCTCGAGGAACTTGAACGTCGGGATGGGCTCGAAGATCGAGGTCCACACCGAGTTGAAGTTGATGGACGACGCCATGATGCCGACCAGCGCTTCGTTGGCGCCCACCTCGGGGACCGGGACCTCGTCGAGGTGCAGGGACTTGCGCGGGTCCTTGTCGGCGCTCGCGAGCCCCTCGAACATCTCGACCTCGTCCCGGTGGGTCGTGATGGCGCGCATGGTCTTCGGGATCGTCAGGCCCTCGAAGTCCCGCTGGCTCCCTTGGCCCTCGATGGCGTCGACAATCGCTTTCATTTCGGCGCTCATGGCGTCTTCTCCTGCTCTCGTGGGGCTCGGGTGCCGTTGGAGTCTGGCGCAATCTCGCGGCGCTGGGAAGGCCGCCGCTCATCGTCCCGCCGGCCGCCTGGGGGTGCTCGGGCCGGGACGCGCGCGACCTGATCACGGTCGCCGGCGGCGACGATCGCGGCTCGCGACGCCCTCGGGATCCGGGGAACCGCTCGACCCGCGGTCGGTCGCGAGGGTATGAAGCCCTCCAGCGAGGGAGGCCCATGACGCGCGACGCGCCCGACGACTGGTACCGGCTCTCGGCGACCGCCGTGCGGGTGCCGCCGGTCGGGCCCGACGCCATCTACTGCACCCTGTTCACCCGTGAGGCCGGCTTCGCCGAGCTCGCCGAGGCCGAGCTGCGGAGCCTCGCGGACGGCCACGTGGTCGAGCCGGGGGTCTACCTCTCCGCGTCGCCCATCCGCTGGGCGGAGGCGGGCTTCGGCACCGGCGGCGGGCGCCAGCTCGCCTTCGCGACGACCCTCGAGGAGCTGCGCGCCCAGGTCGCCGCGCTCGACCTCCGCACGCCGACCTTCGGCATCAAGGTCCGGCGGGTCCCGCGCGCCGCCCAGGGCTCGCAGGCCGCCAAGAAGATCATCGCCGACTGCGTCACCGGGGACGTCGACTTCGCCGAGCCCCGGCTCAGCCTGTTCCTCATCGTGTCGCACCGGGGATTCCGGCTGTTGCTCGAGGGGGACCCGGGCGACGGGCGCTGGCGCGACAGCGCGCACAAGCCGCACAACCTCATGATCGCCATCCCGGTCCGCATCGGCCAGGCCATGCTCAACCTCACCGCGCGCCCGGGCGACTCGCTGCTCGACCCGTTCTGCGGCTCCGGGACCATCCCGCTGCTCGCCGCCTTGGCCGGGCTGACCGCGTACGGCAGCGACATCAGCGCCGCCTGGGTGGACAACGCGGCCGCGAACATCGCCCACTTCGGAGCGCAGGCCACCCTGCGCCGCGTCGACGCGCGGGACGCCACCCAGCGCGCCGACTGCATCGTGTCCAACCCGCCCTACGGCGTCTTCAGCCACCTCGAGGCCGACGCCCTGCACGCCGTGCTGCGCAACCTCAAGCGCCTGAGCCGGCGCGTCACCCTGGTCTCCTCCGAGCACCTCGAGGACGCGCTGGTGGCCGCCGGCTACGCCATCTCACGGGTCCTGACCGTCGAGCCCGAGCGCTTCGAGCGCTTCATCTATCTCACCAGCGTCCCGCTGGCCTGAGCGGCGGGCGCGGCGGGCTCATCGCCGCTTGGCCTCGTCGAGATCTGCCGAGACCCGCTCGAGGAAGCGCGCCGAGGGCGGGCTCATGCGGCTGACCACGACGCCCGCGAGGAGCGACAGGAGGAACGCGGGCGGCAGCGAGGTCAGCTTGGCGAGGTAGGGGCCGGCGTCCCCGAGGTGTGGCCCGACGAACTCGAAGAAGAGCATCGAGGTGAAGCCGGTGATCATGGCGGCGAGCGCACCCTTGGCGGTGAATCGCTTCCAGAACAGCGACAGGACGACGGTCGGCCCGAAGGTCGCCGAGAGGCCGTAGAAGCCGACGAGCACGAACCAGAAGATGCTGGCGGGCTCGTCTTGCACCAGCGAGATGATCATCGCGACGGCGAAGGCGGCGAACGCGAGGCTGAAGGTGATGGTGCGGCTCAGCGGGACGAGCTGCTCGTCCGGGGCGTCGGGGTGTCTCACTTTCTGCCAATAATCTCGGGCGATTGCGCTGCCGCCGAGGACCAGCAGGGAGTCGACGGTCGACATGATCGCGCTGATGACGACCGCGATATAGATGCCGACCAGCAGCGCCGGCAGGAGATCGACCATCGTGGGCAGGACGTCCTGGCCGAGGTCGTCGGAGAACATCGCGCGCCCGACCATGCCGACGAGCACCGCGCCGGTGTCGGCGAGGATGGTCCAAGTGAGCGCCACGGCGGCGCCCTTGCCGATCTCGCCCTCATCGCGCAGCGCCAGAAAGCGCACGAAGATCTGCGGCGCGCCCAGGAACCCGAGCCCGATCGTCACGAACCCGATCACCGCGAAGATCGTCTCGCCGGTCCACGGGTCGCCACGACGTCGGGACCGCCGATCTCGATGAGCCCCCAGAGCGGCAGGAAGATGAGCCCGGCGAACATCAGCGCGCCCTGAAAGACGTCCGACCAGACGACGGCGAGGAAGCCGCCGGCGACGATGTAGGCCATCACGACGGCGAAGCCGATCGCGGCGCCGGCGTAGTAGTTGATGTCGAGGAAGCTGAGGAACGCCTGACCGGTCGCGTCGATCTGCGCGGCGACATAGACCGTGATGAAGACGAGGATCGCGACGGCGCTGATGCGTCGCAGGTGCTGGGCGACATCGCCGAAGCGCGACTCGAGGTAATCGGGGATGGTGATCGAGGCGTATTTGCCGGTCAGGCGATGAAAGCGTCGACTCAGGACGAGCCAGGCGATCCCGACGCCGAGGGTCTCGCCGATGACGATCCAGAAGGCCTGCGCGCCAAAAGTGGCCCCCATGCCGGTGAGGCCGAGCAGCAACCAGCCGGACTCGCCGGTGGCGCGGGACGAGAACGCCACGCTCCAGAAGCTGAGCTTCTTGCCGGCGGCGAAGTAGTCGCTGACGCCCCTCATGCGGCGCGACGCGACCACGCCGATGCCGATGAGGACGAGGAGATAGAGGCCCAGGCCGATGAGCTTGTAAGGGAGCAGCGCGTCGTTCATACCGGACCCTATCACGGCGGGCCCGTATTTGCCTGCAACTGCCCCGCGCCGCCGGAGTGCGACACCGGGGATCTGGCGGCTCTCTCACGCGCGCGACGGCACACGCTCCCTGTCCTGGCGGCGCTGACCCCACCGCCATCGCCGGCTCTCAACGCGCGCCGTGTCCCTCGGCGGCGGCCGCCAGGACATCGACCTCGGCGGCGCGCGGGCCGTCCGGGAAGGCCCGCCGGTAGCGCGCGACCAGCTCCCGCACGAGGTCCCAGCGCGCCTCGCCGGCGCGGGCGTGCATTGCGCCAACCAGGGCGATCTCGGCGAGGTGCCCACGGGTCCCGTCGGCAAAAGGGGCAAACAGCGCCGTGGCGTCTGCCCAGGCGTGCCGTGCCAACAGCCGGCGGCCGAGCTCGGTCAGCGCGGTGGCGCTCGCAGGCGCGTCCGGGGTGCGGTCGAGCACGAAGCGCCAAAGCCGCTCGGCGGTCGCGTCCTCGCCGAGCTGCGCCGACAGCGCCGCCAAGCGGCTGGCGACGGTGGAGGCGGTCGGCCCGGCCGGGAAGCGCTCGAGATGGGATGACCACAGAGCACGAGCGCGCGTGCGGTCCCCCTCGGCGAGCATGGCGTCGCCGAGGTCGACGACCAGCGCGCCCGGATCCGCCGCGCCGGCCAGCGCGACCGCCCGCCCGTAGGCCGTGACGGCGTCCCTGGTCCGCCCGGTCAGCACGTAGGCGTCACCGAGCAGCGCCCACAGCTCGCGTCCAGGCGCCGCGTCGACCAGCGCCGCCTCCAGCGCCACGATGGCCGCGTCCGGCCGCCCGGCGGCGAGCTGCACGCGCGCCGACGCGAGCGCGTCTTCAGGCCGGGGTTCACCCTCGGCGCTCGGCGCGGGCACCTCGGCCGCGCTCGCGGGGCGACCGGCGGCCTCGATGGCGGGTCCGGGTGCGACGTCCCCGCTCCGAGGGACTGGCGTGCGAGCCTCGGCCCTACTCGCGGGGCGCCCGGTGGCCTCGCTGCCCGGCGTGGGTGAGG
>PHBI01000213.1 GCA_002841945.1 Deltaproteobacteria bacterium HGW-Deltaproteobacteria-14 | reverse complement strand
GCGCCAGCGCCAGCAGATCCTTGTCCTTGAACTGGACGCTGCCGGCAGTGACCTGGTAACCCTCGCGCCCGGCCAGCACCTCGGAGAGCGCGCCGCCGCCCCCCGGGGCGATCCGCGGGGCGTCGGGAGCGGTGGCGTCGGACCCGCGCCACAGCACGACCGGCAGCGCCCCGAACACGCCGAGGTCGATGTCGGCGGTGTACGCGGCGTCGGCGACCCACACGACCAGGCCGAGGTGGTCGCACGCGGTCGCGATGGTGCCAGCGAGGGTCGCCCAGGTGATCGCCTCACGCCCGAGGTCCAGGCCCCCACCGCGCGCCAGGGTCCCCCGCCCCGTGGTCACGATGACGGCGCTCGCGCCGGGCTCGAGCCCCGCGCACAGGTCGTCGATGGCCGCCCGGGTCGCCACGAGCTCGGGAGCAGCGAGCTGCCAGGCCGAGACGCGGAGGGCGCGCAGCGCGCGGCTCCACGCCGCCGCGTCGCGGTCCGCCCCCGGATCCGCGCCGGTGACGACGAGGGCGCCGATGAGCGGGTGCGGGAGCTGCGCCGTGTCCCCGATGAGGCGCGCGGCGGGTGCGGGCGGGGTCCCCGCGGGGACCCAGGGCAGGAGCTCCCCCACGGGGGTGCAGCTCGGCGCGGAGAGCGTCACCCGGATCCCGGGGTGCTCGCCGCGGAGCAGCGGCGCCGGGTCGACGACGATCGCGTCGCGCCCGGCGCCAGGATCGGGATCGACTCGCACCGCGGCCGCCGGCAGCCCGGCGACGGGCGGCGCGGGCAGCAGGCCGTGGGCGGCGGCCAACGCGGGGAGCGACAGGCCGCAGCGGGCCGCGGTATCGTCCGCCGCGTCGCCGGGGCAGGCCGAGACGCTGAGCGCGATCGCGAAGAGCATGGAGGGACGAGTGAACCTCACGGACAGAGGATGGCAAGCGGCGAGGCGCACCACAAGCGCTCGTCTTCCGGGGCTCGCGAGGGCGCTCGCGGTGCTGGCGCTCGTCGGCGCGAGCTGCGGCGAGGCGGCGCCTGGGAACGGGCGCGCTGGTGGGAGCCGGGAGGCCTCGGCGAAGCAGCTCGCGGTCCACAGCCGCGACGGGGTGCTGACGAGCACCTTCCCCATCGACGTGGTGGTCCACGAGTTCGAGCACTCGGTCGGCGGGACGTCGGCCGACGGCGCCTTTCGGCTCTACCTCGAGCACCGCCCGGCGGAGAAGCTCATCCGCGTCGCGGGCGCCACCAAGGACGCCCTGGTCGCGCGCGGCTGGGAGATCTCCGCCGAGCGGCACTACGAGGCGGCCATCGAGGTGCGCAGCGGCAAGGGCAAGGGCAACGCGCAGGTCACCCGGGTGACGTGGTTCGTGGCGCGCGCCGGGCGCGTCCTGATCTGCGAGGGCATCGCGCGAGACGCGCAGCTCGAGCGCCTCGACGAGCCGCTCAAGCAGCGCTGCGAGCGGGTCGAGCTCGCTCCGCTCGAAGAGCCCAAGCCGCAGTAGCGCCCCGCCCCAGGCTCAGAGCGCGTCGTCGGCGTCCGCGCCGCTGATGACCACGCCGATGGTGTGGAGGCGCGAGCGCAGATCGACGATGCGGTCGCTCACGTTGGCGAGGAGCGGCATCACGAGGCGCGCGCCGAGGCGCGGGCGGCGGCGGGTCAGCTCGAGGAAGCGGGCGCGGGTCAGCACCAGCGCCTCGGTGGTCTTGCGCGCGGTGAGCGTGGCGGTGCGCTGCCCCTCGCGGGCGAGGGCGATCTCGCCGGCGTAGCTGCCGGGGCCAAGCTCGATCAGCTTGGCGAGGCCGTGGGTGACGTCGACCTTGCCGCTCACGATGACGAAGAACGAGTCGCCGAGGTCCCCCTCGTGGCAGAGCTCCGCCCCGGCGCCGAAGGTCTGGTGCTCGAAGTAGGGCGCCACCAGCAGGCGCTCCGCCTCGCTGAGATCGCGGAACAGAAAGACCTGACCGAGGGCCCGCGGGATGTCGACCGGCGCGGCCCCGGCGTCCTCCTCGGGGGCCTCGACGCGGAACAAGGCGACGCTGATGTTGTCCTTGCCTCCGGCCTCGTTGGCGAACGCGATCAGCCGCGCTGCGGCCGCGTCCAGCCGGTCGCCGTCGGCCAGCGTCCGCGCCACCTCGCGGTCGTTGACCTCCCGATGCAGGCCGTCCGAGCACAGCATGAAGACGTCACCAGGCGCGACCTGCACCTCGGCGATGTCCGGGCGCACGCTCGGCGTCGCCCCGAGCGCCTGGGTCAGCGTCTTGCGATAGGGGCTCGCCGCGAACTCCTTCATGGTGATCTCGCCGCGCCGCAGCTGCTGCATCGCCAGGGTGTGGTCGATGGTGAGGCAGCGCAGGCGCCCCTGCCGGAACAGGTAGGCGCGGGCGTTGCCGACGTGGGCGATGTAGGCGAAGCGCCCCATCACCGTCGCCGCGACGAGCGTGGCGGCCTCGGCCCGCGCCCCGCTTGGGCCTTCCTCCTCGCTCGCGCTGGCGCGCGCCGCGGCGTGATCCCTGACCGCCCGCCCGGCCTCGCCGAGGACCTCTTCGAAGAAGCGCCCCACCGCGAGGCGCGCCGTCGTGTCCGGGGTGGTCGCGACCCGGCGCCCGAGCGCGCTCAGCGCGGCCGCATGCCGCTCGAGCACGGCGAGGCACGTCGGCGCGGGCGCGGTCCCGCCGGTGCCGTCGGCCACCACGAAGAGCGGCACCGCCGGCAGCATCCGGACGGCGTCCTCGTTGTGCGACATGCGCTGCCCGACGTCGGTCAGCGCGACGGACTGACTGATCTGCATCACGGCTCCAGATGACCCCGAAGCCACGACCCTACCCCAACGGGCGCGGACGCGCGAGCGGCTCTCGGGGCTCAGGCCCGGCCGTAGACCGGCATGACCAACCCCGTCGTCAGCGCGTTGGCCGGCGAGGCGAGGTAGCTGATGGCGGTCGCCACCTCCTCGACCTTTGGCCACTTGGCGAAGTCGGCAGCCGGCATCGCCAGGCGGTTGCTCGGCGTGTCCATGACCGAGGGCGCGATGGCGTTGACCAGGATGTGGTCGCCGACGAGCTCGTCGGCCAGGCTGCGCGTCATGGCCACCACCGCCGCCTTCGACGTCGTGTAGGCGATCATCCCGCCGGTCGGGCTCAGCGCCGGGCGCGCGGCGACGTTGACGATGCGCCCTCCCCCGCCGCCGCTGCGGCGGATGGCGCGCGCCGCCTCGCGGCACGACAGGAACGCCGTCACCGCGTTCAGCTCGAACATGCGGCGGAAGTCCGCGGCCGCCGTCTCGAGCAGCGGCGCCATCGCGAAGCCGCCGACCACGTGGATCGACCCCCACAGCCGCGGCAGCGCCGCGAAGTAAGAGGACACGGAGTCCTCGTCGGTCCCGTCGACCCCCTCGGTGACCCGCACCCGCGCGTGATCCGCGAGGTCGAAGCGCGCGACCTCCTCCGCCGACCACGCCGGGACGTGACACACGGCCCCCTGCTCGATGAGTCGCCCCACCACCGCGCGCCCGAGCGCCCCCGTCCCACCGGTCACCACCACGTCCAGTCCGTCGAACCCCACGCTCACCCCCTCCTCCGCGCTGTGTCCGCGGCCGCTCTAGAAGCCGCGCGCCGCGGCGCGGCTCCGCGCCACCTCGATCTTGTCACGCAGCTCCCGCGCTGAGAAGGGCTTGGGGAGGAACGTCACCGCCGCGCTCTGGACGTCGTGGTGCTCGAGGACGTCGTCGGCGTAGCCGGACATGAACACCATGGGCAGCTCCGGGTAGCTCGCCTGCAGCGCGATGGCGAGCTCGGGCCCGGTCATCCGCGGCATGATCACGTCGGTGACGAGCAGATCGAGCTCGGGCTGGTCGTCGTCGACCATGTTGAGCGCCTCGACGGCGTCGATGGCCTCGATGACGCGGAACCCCTCGCGGCTCAGCATCCGCGCGACCAGGGCCCGGACCGCCGCGTCGTCCTCCACCAGCAGCACCGTCTCGGTTCGCCGCCCCTCCTCCGCCGTCCCCGCGTCGCTCCGGGACGCGGCCGGGACCACCGCCTCGGACGCCGGCCACAGGATCCGCACGGTGGTGCCCCGCCCGAGCTCGGTCTCGACCTCGACGTCCCCCCCCGCGTGGGTGACGATCCCGTACACCGTCGAGAGGCCGAGCCCAGTGCCCTTGCCGTCGGGCTTGGTCGTGAAGAACGGCTCGAACGCGCGCGAGGCGACCTCGGGGGACATCCCGCGGCCGTTGTCCGCGACCTCGATCAGCACGTAGCGCCCGGGGGCGACGTTCGGGTGCAGCAGCTGGTTGACCTCGCTCACGACGATGGCGCCGGTCTCGACGCGCAGCTCGCCGCCGCTCGGCGTCGCGTCCCGCGCGTTCACGGCCAGGTTGACCAGGATCTGCTCGATGTGCTGACGCGCCGCGCGGATGCTCGGGATCCCTCGCCCGACGGTGGTGACCAGCTCGACGTCGGCGCCGAGGGTGCGCCGCAGGAACTCGAGCATCCCCTCGACCACGACGTTCACGTCCAGGGTCTCGGTCTCGGAGAGGTCCCCGCGGCTGAACATCAGCAGCTGCTGCGTCAGCGCCGCGGCCCGCTGGGCTGCGTGGCGGATCTCGCGGGCGTCGCGCTGGTTCTGCGGGTCCGAGACCAGGGCCTCGACCAAGAACTCCGCGTAGTTGAGGATGACCGCGAGGTGGTTGTTGAAGTCGTGGGCGATCCCCCCGGCGAGCCGGCCGATCGCCTCCATCCGCCGCCCGTGGCGGACCTGCTCCTCGAGCTGCTTGCGCGCGGTGATGTCGCGCGCGATGACGACGAACGCCGGGTTGCGCTCGCGGTCGATGACGAAGGCCCCCAGCTCGGCGAGGACCTCGGTGCCGTCGCGCCGCACGAGCCGCGTCTCGCGCTCGGGGACCGGCAGCCCGGTCCGCGCCATGAAGGCGACCCGGCTCTGGATCTCCGCCACCTCGTTCGGGTGGACCGCGGTCGTGATCGGCAGGCCGTCGAGCTCGGCGGGGCTCGAGTAGCCGAGGTACCGCACGGCCGCGGGGTTGGCGTAGAGGAAGCGGCCGTTGCGGTGGACGATGATCGCCGCCGGGAACTGCTCGATGAGCTCGCGGAAGCGGGCGTCGAAGCGCGCGTCCTGATCGACCTCCAGGGCCTCCCCGGTCCCCCGCGCGACGAGGAGCGCGGCGGCGCCGTCGACCGGGACCAGCTCGCAGGCGTAGCGTCGTCCAGTGGCCGCCCCGAGCGCCGCGACGTGCTCGCCGAGCGCGCGCGGCGCGTCGTCGTCCGCGCCCGCGCCGCCCTCGAGGGCGAGCGTCGGGAAGCACCCCCGCCACCCCCCGGCGTCGAACGCCGCGAGCCAGCGTGGATTCGCACGCACCGCCGTCCCGTCCGCCCTGACGAGCATCGCCGGGAGGGGACAGCCATCGAGCAGCCATTCAAAGGCCCTGGACACGTAGGCGTCTCCAGCGTGCGGCGCGCGCACCAAGGGTCGGGTTTCTTCGTCGATGACGACGTCAGGTCGCCGACCGGGGGCACGGCAGCCCATGTCCCCCGGCAGCCCTGCGGCAGCCCGAGCGTAACACAGCGCCCGCTATGGGTTCTACGCCGAAGGCGCGGCCTCCGAACCGCGCGCGGATCGCCCGATGTCGCCATGGTCGACGGAAATGCGCTATCCTGCGCGAGGTCTTCCAGCCGCGGCGGGGGTGTCATGAAGCTCGGGATCATCAGCGACATCCACTCGAACATCGAGGCGCTCACCACGGTGCTGGCGTGGTGCGACAAGAACGCCATCGACGAGATCATCTGCCTCGGCGACATCGTCGGCTATGGCCCCGACCCGAACCCGGCCTGCAAGCTCGTCCGCGAGAACTGCAGCGTGACCCTCATGGGCAACCACGACGCCGCGGTCATCGGCGTCATGGACATCGACTACTATTACGATGCCGCCCGCGAGGCGATCTTCTGGACCCGCCAGCAGCTGACGGACGACAACTTCCAGTGGCTCTACGGCCGCCCCTACTCGCACCTGCGCGAGACCGCCGGCTTCTTCCACGCCGCGCCCGCGAACCCCTTCAACTGGCACTACGTGGTGCGGGTGCAGGACGCAATGAAGCACAACGGCCCCATCTACGAGCGGCTCCGGACCTGGAGCTTCGTGGGGCACAGCCACCTGACCAAGCAGTTCGCCATCAACGGCAAGCGCGTCAAGGACGTCTCCGACAAGGAGCTGACCGCCCGCCCCGACCGGAAGTTCCTCATCAACGTCGGGAGCGTCGGGCAGCCGCGCGACCGCGACCCGCGGCTGTGCTTCGGCGTCTTCGACACCGAGGAGCAGACGTTCCGCCACGAGCGCCTGCCCTACGACATCGAGGCCGTAGCCCACAAGATCATCGGCGCTGGACTGGCGGACAAGTTCGCGCGCCGCCTCTTCGTCGGTCAGTAGCTCCCGCTCATCTCCCCAGGCGGCGCACGGCGTCGGCCACCTTGGCGACGACCAGCTCGATCTGGGCGGCGGTGTTAGAGCGCCCGAGGCCGAAGCGCAGCGAGGCGTGGACGCGGTCGTCGCCGACGCCGATGGCGCGCAGGACGTGGCTCGCCTCGAGGTCGGAGCTGGCGCAGGCGCTGCCGGCGCTGACCGCGACGCCGTCGAGGGCCTCGATGAGGCGGCGCCCCTCGACCCCGGCGAAGGACACGTTGAGGTTGTGCGGCAGGCGCCGCTCGAGCGAGCCGTTGACCACCACGCCGTCCACCGCGGCTCTGAGCCCCGCGAGCAGGCGATCGCGGAGCGCGCCGACGCGCGCGGCGTCATCGGCCAGCCGCTCGCGGGCGAGGCGGCAGGCGACGGCGAAGCCGACGATGGCCGGCACGTTCAACGTCCCCGAGCGCAGCCCGCGCTCGTGCCCCCCGCCATGGATCTGCGCCTCGAGCAGCGTCTTCGGTCGACGCCGCACGTAGAGCGCGCCTACGCCCTTGGGCCCATAGAGCTTGTGCGCGCTGAAGGCGACGAGATCTGCGCCGCAGCCGTCCACCTCGAACGGGATCTTGCCGACCGCCTGCGCCGCGTCGACGACGAGGCGCGCCCCCCGGGCGCGGCACACCGCCCCGATCTCGCCGAGCGGCTGCACCGTCCCGATCTCGTTGTTCGCCGCCATCACCGCGACACAGACGGTGTCCTCCCGGATGGCCGCGGCCACCTCCGCCGGGTCGACGACCCCGTCGGCGCCGACCCCCACCCGAGTCACCTCGACGCCCCGCCGCTCGAGCGCGACGCAGGTGTCGAGCACCGCCGGGTGCTCGATGGTCGTGGTCACGAGGTGGCGACCGCGCTCGGGGTAGGCGGCCATCACCCCGAAGAGCGCCAGGTTCAGCGCCTCGGTCGTCCCCGAGGTGAACACGATCTCGCGCGATCCGGCGCCGATGGCCCGCGCCACCTCGGCCCGCGCCTCGGCCACCGCCGCGGCGGCCGCCCGCCCGAGGGCGTGGGTGGTGCTCGACGGGTTGCCGAAGGCCCCGGCGAGGTACGGGAGCATCGCGTCGATGACCGCCGGGTCGCACGGGGTCGTCGCGTGGTGATCGAGATAGATGAGTTCGCTGTGCATCGCACCACCCACGCGCCGCGTCCCCGCCATCGCGGTGTCACCGAGCCTTGACACCGAGCGCGACGCTCGTAAGTTCCGCCCTTACGCGCGGCAGCGTACCGCGTCAGGAGACATCATGGCGAACTTCGACAAGGCGACCATCCTCGAGGCCCTCGGCACCGTCGACGACCCCGACCTCCACCGGGATCTGGTCTCGCTCGGCATGATCCGCGACCTCGAGATCGCTGGCGACGTCGTCACCCTGCGCGTCGTCCTGACGACCCCGGCGTGCCCGCTCAAGGCCAAGATCCAGCGGGACGTCGAGGAGGCGCTGCACAAGGTCGGCGTCGAGAAGATGACGGTCACGATGGACGCCGAGGTGCATCGCGCGAACCCGGCGGGGGCCGGCGGGCAGAACGCCACCCAGGCCGAGCGGATGCCCGGCGTGAAGGCGGTCGTCGCGGTCGCCAGCGGCAAGGGTGGCGTCGGCAAGAGCACCGTCGCCGTCAACCTCGCCATCTCCCTCCAGCGCCTCGGCGCCAAGGTGGGCATCCTCGACGCCGACATCTACGGACCGTCGCTGCCCATCATGCTCGGCCTGCGCGACACCCGCCCCACCATGACCGCCGATGAGCGCATCGCCCCGGTGCAGCGCTACGGCCTGCACGTCATGTCGATGGGCTTCATGCTGCGCGACGATCAGGCGGTGGTGTGGCGCGGGCCGATGCTCGGCAAGGCGCTCCAGCAGTTCATCGAGGACGTCGACTGGGGCGAGCTCGACTACGTGATCGTCGACATGCCGCCGGGCACCGGCGACGTGCAGCTGTCGCTCGCCCAGCTCCTGCCCGTGGCGGGCACGGTCGTCGTGACGACGCCCCAGGACGTCGCCTTCGCCGACGTGCGCCGCGCCATCAAGCAGTTCGAGCTGACCAAGACGCCGGTCCTCGGCATCGTCGAGAACATGAGCCACTTCATCTGCGGCAACTGCGGCGCGGCGCACCACATCTTCGGCGAGAGCCGCATCGAGAGCCACGCAGCCAAGCACAACCTGCCGGTCCTCGCGAAGATCCCGCTCGACTCGGTGACCGCCATCGCCGCCGACCAGGGCGAGCCCATCGTCGTCGCGGCCCCGGACTCGGAGACCGCGCAGTCCTACAAGGTCCTCGCCCAGCGGGTCGCCCAGGCGGTGGCCATCGAGACCCACAAGAGCGCCGGGCTCAAGGAGAAGCTCTCGGGGTTCTTCGGGAAGCGCTGAGCGGGCTTGTGCAGATGCGAGGACGCCCCCTTCGACGGGGGCGTTCTTCAGCTACCGGAAACGGCGACGACCGCATTTCGCAGCGCACCCAAGCCGGCGATGGACACCTCGACGGTGTCGCCGGGGAGCAGCGGCCCGACCCCTGACGGCGTCCCGGTGGTGATCACGTCGCCCGGCTCGAGGGTCATGATGCGGCTCACGTAGGCCACCAGGAACCGGGGCTGGAAGACCATCTTGTCGAGGGTGCTGTCCTGGCGCAGCTCGCCGTTGACGTGGACGCGGATGCGCTGGTCGGCGGGGGCGAAGTCGGTGTCGACCCACGGCCCGAGGGGCCCGAAGGTGTCGAAAGACTTGGCGCGGGTGAACTGGACGTCCTTGCGCTGCAGGTCGCGCGCGGTGACGTCGTTCATCACGGTGTAGCCGAGGATGTAGCGATCGGCGTCGGCCTCGGCGACGTGGCGTGCGCGGCGGCCGATGACCAGCGCCAGCTCGCCCTCGTGGTGGACCAGCTCGGTCTGACCGGTCGGGTAGACGATGGCCGCGTCGTGGCCGATGAGGCAGCTCGGCGGCTTGATGAAGAGCAGCGGCTCGGCGGGCACGTCGTTGCCGAGCTCGGCCGCGTGCTCGGCGTAGTTGCGGCCGACGGCCACGACCTTGGTGGGCCGCGCGGGCGGGTCGAGCACCAGCAGATCCCAGGGCAGGACGTCGCCCCGGACCCCGCCCTCGTCCTCGCCCTCGACCGCGAGGGGCCCGCCATCGTAGGGGCTCGACGTCAGCTCGAGGACGCCGCCGTCGACGACCAGCCCCCACCGATGCTTGCCCATGAGCGTGAAGTTGACGTATCTCGGCATGGCCGAAGGCTACGCCGCGTCCCCGCGACGCGCAATACGCTCCGCCTCGGCCCGGGAGCCCCAGCATGTACGAGTCCCCGCTCACCGCCGCGCACCGCGAGCGCGGCGCCTCCCTGCGCCCGTTCAAGGGCGCTCTGGTCCCCGACGCCTTCGACGCGCTCGCCGCGGAGGTGGCGGCGGCCCGCGAGGGCGCGGCCGTCGTCGACCTGGCGTGGCTCGGCCACGTGCGGGTCACCGGCCGTCACCGCCAGCGCTTCGTCCACGCGATGTGCACCTGCCAGGTCAAGGCGCTCACCGCCGGCGACGGCAACTTCGGGATGGTCCTCGAGGGCAAGGGCAAGCTCGTCGCCCAGTTCCTCGTCGACGTCGAGGCGGACGCGCTGCGGCTCGAGCTGGCCCGAGCGGACGCCGAGGGGACGGTCGCGCAGCTGCTGCGCTATCGCGTGGCCGATCTGGTGGAGTTCGCCCAGGACCCGGGGCGCGCCGTGCTGTCGGTGGTCGGGCCGGCCGCCGGCGACGCGCTCTCCCGGGCCGGTGTGCCCGTCGCGCCCCTCGAGCGCGAGTACGCCTTCGTCGACGCGACCCTCGGCGACGTGGCGGCGCGCGTCCGAAGGAACGCCGGCCGGGTCGGCCTGCCGGGGTTCGACGTGACGGTCGCGGCGGAGGACGCGCCGCGGGCCTGGGGCGCGCTGCTGGCGGCGGGCGCCGCGCCGATCGGGCAGGCGGCCTGGGACGCCCTGCGGGTGGCGGGGGGCTACCCGGTGGACGGGATCGACGTCGACGCGACGAACGTGCCGCTCGAGGCGGAGCGGCTCGCGGCGACGATCGACTGGAACAAGGGCTGCTACCTCGGCCAGGAGGTCGTCTGCATGATGAGCGACCGCGGCCAGCCGAG
>PHBI01000212.1 GCA_002841945.1 Deltaproteobacteria bacterium HGW-Deltaproteobacteria-14 | reverse complement strand
CCGAAGGTCCCGATCGCGGTCGCCGCGTTGCCGCGGACGACGTCGCGCCCGTCCTTGAGCTTGGGGATGTATGCGGCGAGCGGGATCTCGCCGCGGGCCGCCGCGATCGCCTCGGCGGACAGCGTGTCGGTCTCGAAGCCGTCGATCGGGATCGGCGCCGGCTCGAGCGCCCCGCGATCGTCGAGGGGGCGCCCCGCGATCCGCGACGCCGCGATGGCGGACGCCCGCCGCACCGCCGGGCTCGGGTCGGTGAGCGCCTGGCGCAGCGCGCCGAGGATGGTGTCGTCCTCGACCCCGACGAAGCCGAGCGCGCGGGCCGAAGCGACACGGACCGGCTCCGAGGCGCGGTCGTCGAGGCCCCGCAGCAGCGCCGCGATGCCGTCCTCGGCGGCCTTGCCGATCGCGCCGAGCGCGCGCGCCGCCACCAGGCGGACGACCGAGGCCGGCGACTGCGAGAGCGCGTCCGCGAGCGCCGTGGTCACCGCCGCGCCGTGGCGCGCGAGCAGGTCGACGGCGGCGTCCCGGGCCGCCTCCGGGAGGTCCCCGGAGAGCGCCTCGAGCAGCTGCGGCGCCGCGTCGACGCCCCCTGCTGCCAGGCCGTCGTGGGCGGCCTGAGCCACCTCGGGATCGGCGTCGCCGAGCGCGCGCACCAAGAGCCTGATCGCGCCGGCGCCGCCCACCCGGGCGATCGCCTCACAGGTCTCCCGGCGCACCGGGGCGGCGGGGTCCTTGAGCAGCGGCGCCAAGGCGCCGAGGGTCCCGGCGACGTCGTCCTTCGCGTCGGGGCGGCGACCGAGCAGGCCCGCCGCGTTCCGCCGGACGTGATCACGGCCGTCGCGCAGGGCGTAGAGCAGCTCCTCGCGGGGCACCGCCGCGGCGGCGGCCGCGTCGAGGGCGGCGCCGTCGAGGGGGCCGGCCTCGAAGCCGTCGATCGGCACGTTCAGCGGGTCGGTCCGCGGCGGCGGAGCCTTCGGGCTCCGCAGCGCGAGCAGGGCGCGCCCCGCCGTCTCCGCCAGCGCCGGGTCCGGATCGGCCGCCAGGGCCTCGAGCGCCGTCACCGCGGAGGCCGGCAGCTCGCCGACGCCGCCGATCAGCCGGGCGGCGAGGGGGCGGGCGGCCTCGTCCCGCAGCGCAACAATCAGATGCGATATTGCCCCGCGACGAAGGCGTTCCAAGACATCGTACGCCGCATTGCGCACTGCAGCATCGCCGTCGCCGAGCAGCGGGACCACGGCGTCCACGCAGCTGTCGCCCGCCTTGATCAAGACGTCGGCGCAGCCCTTGGCGGTGACCGGGTGAGGCCCGCGCAGGCCGCCCGCCACGAGCGGCAGGGCCGCCTCGCGATCGCGGCTCAGGCGCAGCTCGATCCCCTGCAGGGCGGCGTCGGCGATGTCGTCGAGGGGGTCGCGGAGGGCGTCGAAGAGGATCGGCAGGGCGAGCTCGACGGGGTAGCCGCCCTGCCCCATCGCCAGCACGATGGCCATCCGGACGCGCTCATCGCGGTCCTTGGCGCTCATGCGCAGGAGCGCGCGCCCGGGATCGGGGAGATCCGAGACGAGCGAGGCGCCGAGCGCGGCGTTGCGCCGCACGACGGCCTGGCCGTGGTACAGGCCCTCCACGATCTCGTTGATCGAGACCTCGTTACCGGCCATGAGCGCGGCGAGGTCGTCTCGTTCGAGCTCCCGGTCGTAGAAACTCGCGGCGGTGGCGGCCATCAGCTCCCTCGCGATCCTCCGGCGGAGGACACGAATTAGCACGGGACCCCGGACCGGACAACCGCACCACTGCGCGTGAGGGGGACGGGCGCGCGAGCGGGGACTCGGGGGGAGCCGACCGAGCGCTGGACGGCGTCGGCGGCCTGCGCGGCGCCGTCCACGCGGGCGCGCCGCCGCGGAGGCCTCAGGCGGTCGAGGCGTCGATGAGCCGGCGCAGCCCGAAGGCGATCACGACGGCCACCAGGAGCGTGCCGGCGGCGCTGTAAAACGGGATGTCGAACCCGACCTCGAACAGGACGCCGGCGACCGCCGGGCCGAGGGTGCGTCCGAGGGCGGACAGCGACTGGCTCAGGCCGAGGGTCGCGCCCTGCACGTCGGCCGACACGGACCGAGATAGAAACGACATGATCGACGGGTTCATCATCCCCGAGCCGATCGCGAGCAGCACCCCGGTGCCCATGAGCGCGGTGAAGCTGCCCGCCGCGCCCGCGATCGGCATCAGGGCGAAGGCGGCGCCCATCATCACGCTGCCGACCCGGATCAGGGTGCGCTCGCCGAAGCGTCGGGTGAGCCGGCCGATGAGGCCGCCCTGCACGACGGTGGCGGTGACACCGACGGCGACGAGGATGTACGCCGTCAGCGCGGCGGAGCGCGCGTGTGCCTCGGGGGACCCCGGCAGGTAGGTGGCGACCGGGAGGAAGATGCGCTCGATGAAGAGCGGCAGCGCCTGCTCCATGAGCGCCATGCCGGCGACGCTGACGAGCACGATCAGCAGGAGTCGCCCGACGTTGATCTGGTCCGCGATGGCGCGCACGGCGGCGAAGGAGAACACCGTGCGGCGCTGCCCGAGCGGGGCGCCGGCGCCGACGCGGCGGGTCTCTGGCAGGTAGCGGATGGCCAGCAGGAGGTTGAGCAAGCCGAGGATGGCGGCGCCATAGGCCGGCGCCTCGGGGCCGAGCTGGCCCAGCGCGCCGCCCATCGCCGGGCCGATGACGAAGCCGATGCCGAAGGCCGCGCCGATGAGCCCCATCCCCTTGGCCCGGTCGTGGCCGCTCGTCGTGTCGGCGACGATGGCCTGGGCCGCGCCGATGTTGGCGGCGCCGAAGCCGGCCAGCATCCGCGAGGCGAACAGCACCCAGAGGCTCCCGGCGGCGCCGAAGATGGTGTAGCCGACGATCCCGATCGAGATGCTCGTCAGCATCACCGGCCGCCGCCCGATGCGGTCCGAGAGCCGCCCCCACATCGGGGCGAAGAGGAACTGCATCAGCGAGTAGCTCGCGCCGAGCAGCGTCACGAGCGTCGGGGAGGCGCCGAGGTGCTCGGCGTAGAAGGGCTGGATCGGGATGATGATCCCGAACCCGAGCAGATCGAGCACGACCGTCACGAAGGCGACGAGCATGGGACGCGAGGGCTTGCTCGGCGCGGGGATCGTCGTCTCGGACATGGTCTCCTCGGGGTCGGCTGGCGCAGGGGGCGGCCGCGCCAGCGCCGGACCGTAGCCCCGGCGTGCGGCGCCGACAAACGGTTTTACGCGGAAGGCCCGCCCGCCTCCCCCCGGACGGTGGGGCCCCGCCCGCCTCGCCCCGGACTCACGCCGGCGGGACCAGCTCGGCGAGCGCGATCTCGCGAGCGAGCACGACGTCCCCCTCGAGGTCGTGGATCGCCACCCGGATCCCGGGCGCGTCCCCCCAGGTCAGGTCCACGACCCCGAACTTGCCACCCGGCTCGTTGAAGAGGCGCCCGACCCGGCGCGTGTTGCGCCAGGCGCCCCTCTCGTGCTGGTCCAGCCCGCAGCTAGTGAAGTCCCAGGCGGGGTAGCCGAACGCCCCGTCTTCCTTCGATATCTCGGCGTGGTGCATGTCGCCGCTGAGGATGACGACCCCCGGCAGGCGCCGCTCGCGCACCTCGCGGAAGAGGCGCTCGCGCTCGTGGGGGAACTCCCCCCAGCGCTCCCAGCCGCGGTAGTCGGTGTTGACGACCTGGACACCGCTGAGGATGAAGCGCACGTCGGCGGGGCGGTCGAGGACCGCGCCGAGCCAGCGCCACTGGGCCTCGCCAAGCATGGTCCCGCGCCCCCGGCGGCCGAGCCCCTTGGCGCTCCGGTGGTAGCGCCCGTCCAGGAAGATGAGCTGCACCCGAGCGCCGGGCGGGCCGACCTCGTGGACGAAGTAGACCCCCTGCTGCAGCCAGCGCGGGTCGCTGCGGGGGACCCCCCAGAAGCCGAGGAAGATGCGCTGCGACTCGACCTTGGTCGGGTGCTCGGCGCCCTCGTCGTTGAGCCCGAAGTCGTGATCGTCCCACACGGCCAGGTTGGGACAGCAGGCGCGGACGCGCTGGTAGCGTGGGTTGCGCGCCAGGACGGCGTACTTCTCGGCGAGGGCCACCGGATCGTGGGTGTTCGCGTAGACGTTGTCGCCCTGCCACAGCATCAGCTCGGGGTCGCTCGCGACGACGCGGTCGAGGATGGCGCCGCCGGCGCTGTTGAGGAGGCAGCCCCCGAAGGCGAAGCGGCGCAGGGCGGGCTCGGTGACCGGGGCGGGGCCGCCGGTCGACGCCGCGAGCGCCCGAGCGCCCAGCCCGCCGGCCCCAGCGCCGAGCGTCAACGCCCCCGCGGCGGCGCGCGCGAGCAGCGCGCGCCGCGTCAGCTCGTCGCCGGAGCGCTCGGTCACCCGACCCGCAGGAGCCGCTCGATCTCGTCGACCGCCCCGTCGATCGAGATGCGCCGCTGCTCCATCGTGTCGCGATCGCGGATGGTCAGCGTGCCGTCGCTGAGCGACTCGTGATCGATGGTCAGCGCCCACGGGGTGCCGATCTCGTCGTGGCGCCGGTAGCGCTTGCCGATGGCGTGCTGCTCGTCGTACTTGGCGTTGATGCCGCGCTCGAAGAAGCGGTCGACGACCTGGCGCGCGAGCTCCGGCATCCCGTCCTTCTTGGTCAGCGGCAGCACCGCGACCTTGATCGGCGCGAGCTGCGGGTGGAGCTTGAGCAGCACCCGCGTCTCGGTGGTGCCGCGCGGGGTCGCGACCTCCTCCTCGGTGTACGCGTCGATCAGGTAGACGAGCACGCCCCGGGTCGCGCCGGCGGCCGGCTCGATGACGTAGGGCACGAAGCGCTTGTTGTCGGTCGGGTCGAAGTAGTCGAGCTTCGTCCCCGAGTGCTTGGCGTGCTTCTGCAGATCGTAGTCGGTCCGGTTGGCGATGCCCTCGAGCTCGCCCCACCCCCAGGGGTAGTCGTACTCGATGTCGAAGCAGCCCTTGGCGTAGTGGGCCAGCTCCTCGGGCTCGTGGGGGCGGAGCTTGAACTTATCGGGATCGTTGGAGAACTTGCGCCACCACGCGATCCGCGCCTCCTTCCAATAGGCGAGCCACTCGTCGTCGGTGCCCGGCTCGCAGAAGAACTCCATCTCCATCTGCTCGAACTCGGTCGAGCGGAAGATGAAGTGCTCGACGGTGATCTCGTTGCGGAAGGACTTGCCCATCTGCGCGATCCCGAAGGGGATCTTGATCGCCATCGACTGCAGCACGTTCTGGAACTGCACGAACATCGCCTGCGCCGTCTCGGGGCGCAGGTAGACGGCGCTCGGCTTGGTGAGCTCCTCGAGCTTGCTGCGCAGCTCGCGCCCGCTGAGCCCCTCGAGGCCGCCCGCCTCGATGGCGCTCGCGACGTCCCCGAGGGGGTCGGTCGCGCCGAGCGAGCTCTTGAACATGAGGTTGAACTGGCGCTCCTCGGAGAGCCAGGGCGAGCCGCAGTTCGGGCAGACGTAGCCGCGGTCGCCGGCGGTCGCGCCGTGCAGCTCCGTGCCCTTGCGCTCGAGCGCGAGCTCCTGCTGCTTCTCGATCTGCTCGTGCATCCGCTTGGCGACGCCCTTGTCGGGGAAGCTCAGGACGGCGGGCTGCCCGGCCGCGAGCTGCGGCGCCTTGTCGGCGCGGAAGCGCTCCTTGCAGACGAGGCAGTCGACGAGCGGATCGGAGAAGCCGGCGAGGTGGCCAGAGGCCTCCCACACCCGCGGGTGCATGATGATGGACGCGTCCAGACCGACCACGTCCTCGCGGCGGTGGACCATGTCGCGCCACCACGCGTTCATCAGGTTGCGCTTCAACTCGACGCCCAGCGGCCCGTAGTCGTAGGCGCTCTTGAGGCCCCCGTAGATCTCGGACGACTGGTAGACGAAGCCCCGCCGCTTGCACAGCGAGACGACCTTCTTCATGAGCTCCTGGGACACGCGCGCCTCCGACCGTTCGACCCCGCGGCGCGGGCCGCCTGGCGGCCGACGCCGACGGCGAGGGGTCCGGAATGTACTCGCGGCCCGGCGCGGCGGCAAGCGACCTCGCCCAACACGGCCTGTAGCGAGGGTCTCAGGGGACCGACGGGCCCGGATCCGCGGGGCTCGCGGCGCCGCCGAGGTGGACGGCGCGCCCGACGATGGTCCGATCCCCGCGCTGCCACGGGACCACGCTGTCGCCCCGCGCGGCGACCAGCGCATGCGCCTCGGGCGGCGCCCCGATCGTCTCGTCGGCGACCCAGACCGTCACCTCCGTGGCGGCCGGCCGCAGGCGCAGCACCAGCGGCCAGCGGCCCTCGGGGGCGATGCGGTGCACAACGCCACACGAGCCCGTCGCGTAACCACGCGACACCGTCCCATCTTGCAACGCAACATCGCCGCTGCTGCACACCAGCGCGGCGGCGGCCTGGCGGCGGCTGCGGATCGTCAGGATCACGCCGTCGGGGTCGCGCGCGACCGCCACCTCGGGCGCGAGCGCGGCCAGGCGCGGCAGCGGTGAGGAGCCGTCGACGTGGGTCGGCAGGACGCCGCCGGTCGGGCCGGCCACCCGCTCGAAGGCGTCGATGAACGCCGCCGGCAGCGTCGCGGCGCCGGCGCGCGCGGCGCGGGGGAGCTCGAGGTGGGCCCACGCGTCCCCGCTGGCGCCGTCCTGGACCACGAGCAGGTTGGCTTGCGCCGGGCGGTCGAGGGTCGCGCGCGGGCTCGCGACGGTCCACGCGAGGCCGAGGACGACGAGCCCGAGGGCGGCGAGGAGCGCCAGGGTGCGCAGCTGGCGGGTGCCCCGGCGGGCCATCAGCGGGGTCAGCGGGACGAGCAGGAGCGCCGGCGGCACGACCCAGGCGACGGTCGACGCGGGCATCGCCACCGGGAACGCGGCCGCGAGCGGCAGCCACGCGAGCCAGGGGAAGAGCAGCGGCAGCGCCAGCGGCGGGGGGTCGTCGGCGCCGCGCCAGCGCAGGTTGATGGCGCCGCCGATGATGGCCCCGAGCGCCGGCAGCAGCGCCACCGGGGTCGCCCCGGGGAGGAGCGCCGCGCAGGCCGCGGCCGCGCCGACCCAGAAGGTCCCGGCCCCGAGGAACGTGCCCCAGCCCGCCGCGCGGTGGCCCGCGACGGCCGCGACGAGCAGCGTCGCGGCCACGGCGACGGCCATGAACAGGGCCGCGTAGGCGGTCGTGGCCGCCCACCACGGCGCGGGGTGACCGGCGAGGGCCGCCGCAGCCGCCGCGACGAGCAGGCCGAGCGCGAACGCGGCGGTGCCCCCCGCGAGGACCCACGAGAAGCCGAGCGCGACCTCCGCGGCCACGGCGCGACGCCGCCGGATCGCGACCACCAGAACCAGGAGCCACGCGATCACCGCGAGCACGACCAGCGTGGTGTTCGCGCCGAGCTTCCAGCGCACCAGCACGACCCCGAACAGGTCGAAGTAGACCGCGTCGCCGGGGCGAGCGTCCGCGAGGTCGGTGTCGGCGAAGCCGCGCGCGAGCGCGAGCGCGTTCTCCCCCTGGTGCTGCAGGCTCCCGCGGTCGAGGTGCGCGAGGTCGTCGCGGGCGGTGTGGTAGCGGACGACGGGGTCGATGAAGGCGAGGTTGCCGCCGTCGGCGCCAAGCCCGCGGTACACCATGAAGTCGGTGCCGTTGGGCAGCGCCCGGTAGATCGCCTCGTAGAGGCTGTGGGCCGAGGGGTGCGGCGCGTGCGCGGCGTAGCGTTCGACCACCCAGGCGTTCTTGGGCCCGGTCTCGAACAGGTAGCTGCGACCGCCGGTGCCGCGGGCGTCGAGGTTGACGACGCAGGCGACCTCCGGGGCCAGCGGGTGTTCGGTGAAGAGGTCGGCGCCGAGCAGCCCGTCCTCCTCGCCGTCGGTGACGAGCAGGACGACGCGGTTGCGCGTCGGCGCGCGGCGGAGCGCCCGGGACACCTCGACGAGGGCGGCGACCGCGGACAGGTCGTCGGCGACGCCGGGCCCCGCCGCGACGGAATCATAGTGCGCCGCGAGCAAGACGATCGGGCCGTCCAATGGGCCAGAAACCTCGGCGATGACGTTCGTGAGCCAGGCGCATGTTGCAGCGCAGCGAAACCCGGACTGGACGGTGGGGGTCAGGCCGAGGGCGCGCAGCTCGTCGAGGAGGCGCCCGCGGACGGCCGCGTTGGCGGGGCTGCCCGCGGGGTGGGGGGCGCCGTCGCCGACGAGGCGGGTCAACACGCCCTCGGCGCGGGCGGCGGCGAAGACGTCGGGCGGTGCGTCCACGGGGGCGGGGGCGGGGGGCCCCCCGAGCGCCGCCCAGAGGATCAGGAGGGCGGCCGCGGTGACTCCGGCGGCGACGCGATCAGGGGCGCGCCACAGCGCGGATCGCGTGGTGCTCCGCGGTGAGGACGAACCTGCTGACGACATCGCCGTTCTCCCCGATGACGTGGACTGCGCCCGTGGGGTCGACGGCCTCGACGACCCCGAACCGCACCGTACCATCGCCGGCGCGACTGAAGAACAAGACGTCTCCGAAGGCGAGGTCGCGGGGACCGGCGCCCCCGACCTGCCGCCCGGCGGCGAACAGCGCGCCGAGGGCCTCCAGGTTCGCGTCCGGCGCGGGGGCGACGAGCGTCAGGGGCACCCCGGCGCTGGCGAGCACGTGGGCGACCAGCGAGCGGTCGGCGCGACCGCGCAGGCCGACCACCCGCTGGGCCGCGGCGACGAGCTCGGCCGCGTTGCTGCCGTCGCCGAGGATCGGGCGGCGGCGGCCGGTCCCCCAGGCCGCGTCCGTGGTGGCGTGGACGGGCGGGCGCGGGGCGGCGGCGCGGGGTGGCGTCGCGATCGGGGTGGTCGGAGGTGGCGTGGGCTCCGGCCTCGGCTCGGGCGCCTGAGGTGCGACGCTCGGCGCCGGCTCGGATCCGAGCGGGCGGCCATGGTCGTCGAGAAAGATGATCTCGACCTTAGATCCGGTGGGTGTCCGGGAGGCCGGGGCGGCTCGCGCGGATCCCGCGACTCCCGCCGCCACGCCGCAGGCTCCGAGGAGCACGGTGACGCGCCGCGTCGCGCGGCGGTTGACTCGTTCCGTCATGCTCCGAATAGTGTCCTCCGCGTGGCGCCGACCTGGCAACAAACGACGACCCTCGGCGGCCATTCCCACCTCGCAGCGTCCCCAAGGAGTCCTCATGCGACGCACCCTGCTCCTCCTCGTCACCGCCCTCCTGGTGCTCGGCTGCGGCGACGACGTCGTCAAGCCCGGCGGCCTCGAGGTGCGCTGGACCCAAGGTCCGCTGGCCACGTGCGGTTCGCGCAACCTGGTGCAGCTCGAGTCCCGCGCCTACCTCAAGAACGTGCTCAAGGGCACCGGCACCTCGTCGTGCCCGGCCGCCGAGCGGACCGGCTCGATGATCATCGAGGAGCTCCCGCCGGGGAACTACACCGTGGTCGTCGAGGGCTTCGACGCCGACAGCAAGGGCGTCTACCTCGGCATGGCCGAGAAGGTCGGGGTCCAGGAGGCCAAGTCCACGACGACGGCCGTGATCGAGCTCGTCCAGAAGCCCGTCCGCCTCAACGTCACCTGGACGACGCCGACCGGGAAGTGCGCCGCGAGCCCGATCCGCAAGGTCGAGGTGAACGTCTACGTCAACGCCGGGACCGACACCCAGCTCGCCGACGCCGAGCAGGGCGTGTGCGAGGCCGAGTCGCCCAACCCCGAGGACCCGAGCCAGATGCTCGCCGGCCTCGTGTTCGACGGCCTCGTGCCCAACGGCGACGTGGTGGTGATCGCCTACGGCCTCGACAGCAAGGGCGACAAGATCGCCAAGGGACAGAGCGAGTCCTTCATCCTGGCCCCCGGCGACTTCGTCACCAAGGAGATACCGCTGACGACCTGCGCCGGGGATCCCCCCGCCTGCGAGTGACGCCACCGGGGGGCGCGGCGAATCGCTGCGCCCCCCTCGCATGCTTGCTTCGCCTCCGCTTTTGCCTGCATCTTGATGCGGGGGACCCGCCGTCTGCGGTGGGGCCGGCAACATCGGGGGCTTCATGCGAGTTGCGCTCTGGCTGACGCTGGCTGGCGTCTTGGGTGCGTGTGGGAGTGACGGCAAGTCCGCGGTCATCGACGGCGGCGCCGACGCTGACTTCGACACCGGCGCGCTCTCGGACGTGGTCATCACCTACGACACGCTGGCCGCCGACACGGCGCCCCAAGGTGACGCGACCGCCAACCCCGACACCGGCGGCGCTAGCGGAGACTTCGGGGAGCCGTGCAGCCGCAACACGGACTGTGACAGCGGGTGGTGCGTCCAGGGCCGCGGGGGCTACATCTGCACCAAGCAGTGCGAGGAGATCTGCCCCTCCGGCTTCGACTGCAAGTCCATCAGCGCGGGGGGCGCCGACATCGCCTTCGTCTGCGTCCCCGACCTGACCTGCGAGCCCCTCGAGGGCCCCGACTACGCCGGGGACGGCGTCGACACGAACTGCGACGGCACGGCGACGACGCGGCCAGCGGCACCATCACGACGCCGCTGCAGTCCATCGGCGCCGCCCTGGCCCGCGCCGTCGCGACCGACAAGCGCGACGTCTACGTCGCCAGCGGGGTCTACTCCGAGAGCCTGGTGCTGGCCGAGGGCAAGGGCATCTACGGCGGCTACTCGGGGGACTACGCCGTCCGCGCTCCCGAGGTGCTGGAGACGGCCATCCTCGGGGATCCGCCGACGGCCGAGGCGCCGGCGGCCATCAGCGCCGTCGGGCTCGGCGCGGCGGGATCCCTCGACCGGACCGTGGTGCAGGGCTTCACGGTGTTCGGCGCCAACGCCGCCAACACCCCCGGGGCCAACAGCTACGCCGTCTACCTCCGCGACTGCGGGCCCGCGCTCGAGCTGCGCGACAACCGCATCCTCGGGGGCGCCGGCGGCAACGGCCAGCCGGGCGGCTCCGGCGGCGACGGCCAGGACGGCGTCTCCGGAGCCCCCGGGACGGCCGCCTACGACGTCGGCCAGTTCACCGGCGGCGGCGCCCGGGTCTGCAACGGCACCCACGCCATCGTGGGCGGCGGCGGCGCGAGCCTGATGTGCTCCGACGGCACCGACGTCTCGGGCGGCGGCGGCGGCGACTCCGCCTGCCCGAGCTACGGCGTCGCGCCGGAGGCCGCGGCCAGCGGTGACGCCGGGGCCGGGCCGGCCCCGGGCGGCGGCGGCACCCCCGGCTGGGACCTGCAGATCGACACCTCGAACACGAACAACTGCAAGCGCTGCCTGGCCCCCCCCGACAACCACCCGTTCAGCGCGGGCCTCGGCCAGCCGGGGGTTTCGGGGGGTGACGGGGACCTCGGTGCGGGCTGCGCGATCACCGAAGGGAGCGTGGTCGCGGGCCACTGGGTCGGGGGGCGCGGCGACGACGCGGCCAGCGGCACCATCACGACGCCGCTGCAGTCCATCGGCGCCGCCCTGGCCCGCGCCGTCGCGACC
>PHBI01000211.1 GCA_002841945.1 Deltaproteobacteria bacterium HGW-Deltaproteobacteria-14 | reverse complement strand
CGGCGGCGAGGGGGGCGGCGGTGGTGGCGGCTGCGGCGGCGCCAGCTTCGGGGTGGCGGTCTACGGCGCCCAGGCGGGCTGGGCGAGCGGCGTCGCGGCGGCGAACGGCTTCGGCGTCCCGGCCGGGATCCTGACCGGCGGCGCCGGCGGCTCCCCGGGCCCCTCGGGCCAGGCCAGCGGCGCCGGCATCGGCGCCGACGGGGCCAGCGAGAACCTGCACGCGGAGTAGGGCCGCGAGCGCGCGAGGGGCGGGTTTCATCGTATCGATCGAGGACCTGCCGCTGCTTGGCTCAGCGACACCGGCTTCGGGGTGGTGTTGCCCTGCGACAATATGCGGCAGCGCGTATATGGTTCACAGAAGCGACCGGGCGGCCGATAACCCCCACATAATGTCTCGCATCGCATCGCCCGCTCGCACCGCGACCGGGGGCGCCGCCGGCCTCCAGGAGCTACCGGCGATCGATCCCGCGCGCGACCGGACGCGCCTGGTTCACGTGGCCGCGGGCGCGGTGTTCGCGTCGTGCGTCGCGTTCGCCGCGACGCGGCTCGCCACCGAGCTCGACACGGGCCTCCTCACCCCGTGGTGGGTCAACGCCGGCGGCGCGGCGATCATCGCGCTGTTGTGGTCATGGTTCCGGCTCGCGACCGCGGCCCGCGCGACCCGGGCGCTGCACATCACCGCGGCGGTCGCTACGGCGGCGCTGCTCGTGCCGATCGCCTACGGGATGGGATCGACGGTGTGGTGGCTGGCCCTCGTGGCGTTCTCGGCGGCGCTCATGGGCAGCCGGCGCGAGGCGACCGTGTGGGCCGTCGTGATCACCGTCGCGGTGTCCGTCGCCGTCATCCTCGAGCCCCACATCCAGGTCCCCGGCGCGGCGGGAGAGGGACCGCTCGAGATCGGTATGGCCAAGGTCGCCTTCGCGATCGTCGTGGTGGGCATCGCGGTCGGTGTGCGGCGCGTCATCGAGCGGCAGACCATCGCGCTCGGGCTGTCGCGGGCGGAGGCCGAGCGCTCCAACCGCGCCAAGACGCAGATCCTCGCTCACATGAGCCACGAGGTGCGCTCGCCGCTCAACACGATCATCGCGATGACGGACCTGAGCCTGCGCGACGCGCCGACGCTGGCCCTCGCGCACCAGCTGCGGACGGCCCACAACTCCGCGCGGCTGCTGCTGCGCCTCATCCAGGACGTGCTCGACGCGAGCCGCCTCGACGTGGACGACGGCCTGGCCGTGCGCCACGAACCGTTTCGCCTGCACCACGCCCTCACCGAGGTGCTCGAGCCCCTCCGCCGCCAGATCGAGGAAGCCGGCCTCGAGTACACCGCCGCCGCGGCACCGGGGATGGCCGAGCGGCGCCTGGGAGACGGCGACCGGGTGTGCCAGATCGCGCTGAACCTGGTCTCGAACGCGCTCAAGTTCACCGAGCGCGGCGCCATCAGCGTCCGCCTCACCGAGGGCCCCGGGGACCCCGATCTGGTGTGTCTGAGCGTCCGCGACACCGGCCGCGGCATCCCGAGCGCCCACCTCGAGCGCATCTTTCAGCCCTACGTGCAGGTCGGCTCCACGGTCGGCCGCCGGGAGGCGGGCGCGGGCCTGGGCCTGACGATCTGCCGGCTGCTGGCCGAGCGCATGGGCGGTCGCGTCGAGGTCGACTCGACGCCGAACCTCGGCACCGAGCTCCGGGTGTGGATGCGGCTCCCGGTCGAGCGGCTGGACGACGAGCGGCCTGGGCCGGTCGACCTCCTCGCGGTCGGGATCGCCAGCGCCTCACCCGCGCCTGCGGACGTCGTCGAGGACACCCTGACCGTGCTGGTGGTCGATGACGACCCGGTCAACCGCCTCGTCCTCCAGAAGCTGCTGAGCACCATCGGACACCTGGCGACGCAGAAGGACAGCGGCCCCGGCGCCCTGGCGGCGATCGAGCGCGAGGACTTCGACCTGATCCTGACCGACCTCGACATGCCGGGGCTCGACGGGATCGAGCTCGCGCGCCGCATCCGCGCGCTCGAGCGGCGCGACCGGCGGCCACCACCGCCGATCATCGCGGTCACCGGCCACGCCAGCCCCGAGTGGCGCACGCGCGCCTTCGAGGCCGGGATGAGCGGCTTCCTCACGAAGCCGTTCACCGTCGCCGAGCTGTCCAACGAGATCGAGCGCGTGATCGCGCTGGTACCCTGGGGCGACGGATCGCGCCGCCATCCGGTCCACTCGATCACGACCCGCAGCCGACGCGCCGAGCTCCGCGGCGAGTAGGGCCCGGCCGTCGGTCACGCCGCGCGGCCCCGGGCACGGGGGGGGACGAGCGGCGCGGCGCGGCGCGTTAAGCGGCGCCGCGCCCCCCCAGGGGACCTGACGCGAGACGTTGACCGACCTGACAGCTTTTTCTCTCCGGGCCTGCGATCCGCCGCCCGTCGCGATCGTCGCGAGGCGTGGTTACACGCGCCGCCGGCAGCGGATTCAAGCCCCTCCGGGTATCGACCGACTCCGTGAAGGACCGTAACAGGAGAAGCCATGGACCCGCTGGCCACAGGGACAGCCGCCGAGGCGTTGTACGTCGTCTTCTCGGCGGCGCGACACCTCTTCGCGCTCCCGCACCACGTCGTCGAACGGATGGTGACGCCACCGCGGCCGGTGCGCGTTCCCGACACCGACCACGCGGTCCTCGGCCTCATCAACCTGCGCGGTGACGTCCTCGGGCTGGTGTGCCTGCGACGCCTCATCGGCGCGGAGGACCTGGCCGCGCAGAACGCGGCGCTGCTCGCGGAGCTCGCGCAGCAGGAGCGCGCGCACGCGGCGTGGGTCGCGGAGCTCGACGCGGCGACCCAGGAGCGGCGGCCGTTCGCGCTCTCCACCGACCCCCACGCGTGCGCGTTCGGTCGCTGGCACGACGCCCAAGACCCGAGCGACGACGAGGCGCGCGGGCTGACGGGGCGCTTCGATGAGCCGCACCAGCGGGTCCACGCCGTCGCCCACGAGGTGACGTCGCTGACGCGGCGCGGCCGTCACGAGGAGGCGCTCGCGCTCATCGCGCGGGCCCGGTCCCGCGACCTCGGAGCCCTCGTGCGGCGGTTCGCCGAGGTGCGCGAGATCCTCGCGGGTGGGGAGCGGGAGATCGCGGTCGTGCTGCGCCTCGAAGGGCGCGCGCCGATCGCCCTCCTCGTGGACGCCGTCGAGTCGGTCAGCGCGCTGGACACCACGCGCAGCTCGGAGTTGGGCGGTCAGCTCGGTCGAGCCCCCCTGTGCATGCAGCTGGCGAGCGACGCCGACGGGCGCCTCGTCAACCTGCTCGCCGTCGCGGGGCTCTACGCGTCCGTCGCCGCATAGCCATCGCGCTCGAGGCCCGTGCGCCACAGACGCGGCGCTCACGATCCGGCGCTCAAGATCGGCGACCGACCGGCCGTAGTGGGGGACGGACCCCGACGGAGCGCCGCGTATGGAAGTCGGAAGCCAGGTTGCCCAGAGCGTCACCGCGATTGACGCCACCGACCTCCAGGTGGTCTTCAGCGCCGCCGGACATCGCTTCTCCGTGCCTCACAAAGTCGTCGAACAGATGGTGACGCCGCCGGCGGTCGTGCGCGTCCCGAACGTCCACCACGCGGTGCGGGGCGTCGTGAACCTGCGCGGGGTCGTCGTGGGGATGCTCGACCTGCGCGCGCTCATCGGCGCGCCGTCGGCGGAGAGCGAGGCGGCGGCCCTGGCGACCGAGCTCGACGACCACCGGCGAGCCCACGGCGCCTGGCTCGACGAGCTCGAGGCGGCGACGACGGAGGGGCGATCCTTCACGCTGCCGACCGATCCGCGGACGTGCGAGTTCGGGCGCTGGCGCGAGACCTTCCGGCCGACCAACCTTCAGCTCCATATGCTCATGTCGCGTATGGACGGGGCCCACCGCCACATCCACGAGGTCGCCGAGCAGACCGTGCGGCTCCTGCGGCGCGGGCAGCGCGAGGGCGCGCTGGCTGTGTTGGCGGAGGCACGAGGGTATGGGCTGGGCAGGCTCGCGCAGCTGTTCGACGAGACGCGCGAGGCGCTGTCGGAGAGCCGACGCGACATCGCCCTGGTGCTGAGACGCGCAGGCCGCACGCCCCTCGCGCTCTTGGTCGACAGCGTCGACGCGGTCTCGACCCTGACCCCGGCGAGGGTCGCCGAGCAGCGCGGGGACACCCTCGGAGGCCTCGTCGCGGGGCTCGCCACCGACCGCGACGGTGCGCTGGTGGCCGCGCTGGACGTCGACGCGCTCTACCTCACCGCGAGCGACTGAAGACCGCTATCCGGTGGCGCGAAGCGCCGCGAGGCGGGAGGTCGCGAAGCGAACGAGGAGCCCGTCCTCCGGCCCGGCGTCGCGCACCAGGTAGCTCCCGACGGTCCGCGGGATCGCGAGCCCGTCGGGGGTGCGGCGCACGATCGCCAGCCGCTCGAGCCACGAGACGATCTCGCTGACGTCTTCGGTGCCCATGACGCTCGCGAGCCCGGAGGTGCTGAGCGGCGATGAGAGCGCCAGGGCGAACAACGCCAGGCGCGTCGTCGCGCGCCGGCACGCGCCGATCAGCTGGGCGCTGAGGGCCTCGACGATCTCGGATCCCGCCGGCGGGATCCGCACGGTGCCCGCCAGCCCGTCGACGTCGACCGCCAACGCGAGCGCGAGCGGATCACCGTAGGTGCGCGCCGCGAGCACCGCCCGCTCGCGGCGATCGAACGCGAAGCGCGCGAGCCACGCGTCGATCTCGTGCGGGCCGAGGGGGCCGAGGGCGACACGCTCGACGAGGCGCCCAGGGAGGCTCACCGCGGTGAGCGGCGCCCGCCCCGCGACCACGAAGACCACGTCGCGGTTCGGATCCGGCGCGGTTGGGAAGAGCGTCGTCAGATCGCCGTTCCGCTCGTCCCAGCCGTCGCATATGGCGACCCCGGGCGCGCCGGAGGCGGGCGCGAAGGTGGCCAACAGCGCCGACGGTGGAGCCGCGTGGACGCACGGCTCGATCCAGGTGCGCTCCAGGCACAGCGAGGGGAGCGCGCGCCACAGCTCGTCGAGGAGCGCCGTCTTGCCGCAGCCGGCGGGGCCCTCGATCACGCACACGGCTCCGTTTCTCGCCCCGAGGACGAAGGCGCGAAGGCGCGCCAACTCGAGCCCGCGCCCTACGAAGGGGGGCGGTGGACGAGTCGCGACCGTTTCGATTCCGAGGTCCAAGGCGAGGGGCTCCGAGCGCTAGACTGGGAGTCAGTCTGGGGGACGCGGAGAGCCGGTTCAAGGATGAAATCCAAATAATACCAGCCGGTTGCAGTACAGCGAGCCTGGGGCCGGCCCGGGCTGTGCCCGCAACATGAAACGTGTTGCAGCGCAACCGTGCGCAATCCGCGACTCACACAGGTGCCTATGCGGACGACGCGGACGCCGGGCCCATGGGGCGTAAACCCAGCGGTCAAGCGCCGCGTGTCACTCTCAGCGCTGTCAGCGACGCGATCGGCCTCGGGATCAGACCTCGGCTTCGGTGCGCGCGCGGTCGGCGTAGGCGAACAGCTTGGCGTAGAGCGCCGGCAGGACCACCAGGGTCAGCACCGTCGCGGTCACGAGCCCGCCGATGACGACGGTCGCCAGAGGGCGCTGGACCTCGGCGCCGACGCCGGTCGCGAGCGCCATCGGCAAGAACCCGATGCCAGCGACCGCCGCGGTCATCAGGACCGGCCGGAAGCGCTCCCGCGCGCCCTCCGTGGCGGCCTGCAGCGCCGTGCGGGTCGCCTGCAGCTCGCGGGTCCGCGACAGCAGCACGATGCCGTTCATCACCGCGATCCCGAACAGCGCGATGAAGCCGACGACGGCGCTCATCGAGATGGGCATGTCGCGCAGCCACAACAGCAGCAGCCCCCCGGAGACGGCGACCGGCACGTTCGCGAAGATGAGCAGCGCGGCGCGCCACGACGCGAAGACCAGGTAGAGGAGCCCTACGATCAAGAACAGCACCGCGGGGACGATCATCGCCATCCGCGCCGACGCCGTCTTGAGCTGCTCGTATTTGCCGCTCCACGAGAGCCAATAGCCCTTCGGGAGCGGCACGGCGGCGACCGCCTCCTGGGCCTCCTGAACGTAGCCGCCGACGTCGCGGCCGCGCACGTTCGCCTTGACGATGACGCGGCGGCTGCCGGCCTGGCGGTCGATCTTGGCGGGCCCCTCCACGCGCTCGACCCGGGCGACCTCACCGAGGGGGACCGCCACGCCGTTGGCGAGGACGATCGGGACCTCCTCGAGGGCGACCCCCTTCGGCACCGCGAGGCGCACGACCACGTCGTCGCGGAACTCCCCGCGGGTGACGGCGCCGATGGCGGTGCCGCGCTGCACGTCCGCCACCGTGGCGAGCAGCTCCGAGGCGGACAGCCCGAAGCGGGCGAGGCGCTCCTCCTCGAGGATCACGTCGAGGCGGGGCACCCCCTCGATGGCCGGGGCCGCGACGTCCGCGGCGCCCGGCACGCCGTCGAGGGCGTCGGCGATCCGCTGGCCGAGGCGCATCAGCTCGTCGGTGTCAGGGCCGAATATCTGGACGCCGACGTCGCTCGTGATGCCCTCGAGGAGCTCGTTGAAGCGCATCTCGATGGGCTGGGTGAAGGTGAAGGCCGCGCCCGGAGCGGAGCGGACGAGGTGGCCGGCGATCTCGCCGACGAGCGCGTCGCGGGTCAGCCCGGGGCGCCACTCGTCGCGCGGGCGGAGCTGCACCAGGATGTCGGCCTGCTCGAGCCCCATCGGGTCGGTGGCGACCGCCGGCGACCCGGTGCGGCCGGCGATGCGCTGGACCTCGGGGACCTCGCGCACGAGGCGCTCGATGCGGGTCACCTCGCGCAGCGCCTCCTGCGGGTTGATCGACGGCAGGCGCTCGGTCTGGATGACGAGGTCGCCCTCCTCGAGGCGCGGCACGAACTCGACGCCCATGTTGCCGGCGAGGCCGACGCTGACGGCGAGGATGGCGGCGGCCCCGCCGGCGACGAGCCAGGGGTGGCGGACGCCGTGGCGCAGCGCCGGCTCGTAGAGGCGCAAGAGCCAGGTGATGATGCGGGTCTGGTGCTCGCCGCGGGGGCGAATGACCAGCGACGCCATCGCCGGGACGTAGGTGAACGTCAAGGCCAGGGCGGTCCCGAGGGCGAGCAGCACGGTCAGCGCCATGGGGCGGAAGAGCTTGCCCTCGGTGCCCCACATCATCAGGACCGGGGTGTAGACGAGGATGAGGATCGCCACGGCGAAGAAGACCGGCTTGGCGACGCGCCGCGCCCGCTCGGCCACCTGCTCGCCGAAGGTCCCGTCGCGGGCGAGGGTCAAGGCGACGATGCTCTCGGCGACCACGATGGTCCCGTCGACGATGAGGCCGAAGTCGATGGCGCCGAGCGACATCAGGTTGCCCGAGTAGCCGAGGAGGTTGAGGCCCACGAAGGCGCCGAGCATCGACATCGGGATGACCGAGGCGACGAGCAGGCCGGCGCGCAGGTCGCCGAGCAGGAGCAGCAGCACGAAGACGACCATGAGCCCGCCCTCGACGAGGGACTTGAGCACGGTGTGGAGCGTGCTGCCGACGAGCTTCTCGCGGTCGTAGATGGGCTCGAGGCTGACCCCCTCGGGCAGGGACTGGACGATCTCGGCGACGCGCTCGGTCACCGCGGCGACGACCCGGCGGGCGTCGGCGTCGGCGAGGAGCTGCACCATGACGAAGAGGGCCTCACCCTTACCGTCGCCGGAGCCGAGGCCGACGGTGAGCGCGCCCCCCTCGACGACCCGGGCGACGTCGGAGAGGCGGACGGGCGCGCCGGCGCCGGAGCCGGGGCGGAGCACGGTGGCCTCGAGGTCCGCGGGGGTCGTCGGGTTGGCGACCGCGCGGACGACCTCTTGCTCGGTGGCGCCGACGATGGCGCCGCCGGCGCGCAGGCCGACGGTCTCGGCGAGGCGGTCGTGGAGGTCGGTGACCGGGATCCCGCGCGCCGCCAGGGCGAACGGGTCGACCAGGACGTGGAGCTCCGGCGCGCCGCCGCCCCAGGCGTTGACCTCGACGACCCCGGGCACGGTCCGCAGGCGGGGCGCGATGTCGCGCTGAAACAGGCGGTAGAGGTCGGGCAGCCGCATCCGGTCGGAGGACACGGTGAACTGGTAGACCTCGCCGAGCCCGGTCGTCGGCGGCGCGAGCTCCGGGGTCCCGGCCTCGGCCGGGATCTCCGAGCGCGCCAGGTCGAGGCGCTCCTTGACCAGCTGCCGCGCCAGCCAGCGGTCGGTCCCGTCCTCGAAGACGGCGGTGATGGCGCTGATCCCGGTGCGCGACATGCTGCGCAGCTGGGTGAGCCCCGGCACGCCACCGAGGCTGCGCTCGACCGGCACCGTCACGAGCTGCTCGACCTCGCTCGCGCCCATCCCAGGGGTGGCAGTGAGCACCTGCACCTGCACGTTCGTCAGGTCCGGGAAGGCGTCGAAGGTCATGTTCCCGAAGGAGACCACCCCCACGCCGACGAACACGACGACGCCGATGAGGACGAAGAGGCGGTTGCGCACCGAGGCGCTGATGATCCAGTTGATGATCTCCATGGCGCGCCCCCTACTCGCCGCCGTCGCCGAGCACGCTCAGCGACTTGAGGAGGAACACCCCGCGGACGGCGATCTGGACCCCGGGGGCGAGGCCGTCGCCGCGCACCAGCGCGAGCTCGCCGTGGCGCCCGATGACGGTCACCGGCTGCGGGCGGGCGGCCGTCGGGGCGGCGGCGGGGTCGTCGGCGACGTAGAGGACGTCTGCGCCCTCGAGGCGGGTCAGGGCGTCCCGGGAGACCGCGAAGACACCCGCGGGCGCCGCCGCGACGAGATCGACGCGGCCGCTGGCGCCGGGCACGAGCCAGCGAGCGACCGAGGCGTCGCCGGGGCGGGGCGCGAAGCGGTGCGCGCGGGTCCGCGACAGCGGGTCGATGGTGGGGTCGATCCGGGCCAGGACCAGGTCGAGGGCGCCCTCACTGCGGGAGACCGGGTGCCACACGGCGCGGACGTGGTCGCCGACCACCTCGGTGAGGCGCTCGGGGACGTGGACCAGGAGCTCCGCGCGGCTGACCACGAGGAGGGTGAGGCACGGGGCGTCGGGCGCGGTCATGGCGCCGACCGGGCAGCTCAGCGCCGCCACGACCCCGGCGGCCGGGGCGCGCCACGACCACTCGGCCGACGCGTCAGCGCCGAGGGACCCGCGCGACGCGAGCTGCGCGCGCACCGCCTCGAGCTGGGCGCTCGCCTCGTTCGCGGCGAGCTGGTGCTCGTAGAGGGAGGGAGCGCCGATGAGCCCCTCGGCGAGCTGGGCGCGCTCGGTCGCCACGAGCCGGCGGCGGGCGGCCGCGACGCTGGCGAGCTCGCGCTCGCGGGCCTCGAGGTCGGCCAGGTCGGGGCTCTCGAAGGTCGCGAGGACGTCACCGGCGGCGACCTCGGCGCCCAGGGCGACCGTCCAGGCGCGCAGGCGGCCGGCGACCGGCGGGGCGAGGAGCTGGCTGGCGCCGGTCGGCAGCACGACCTCCCCGGGGAGCGTCACCAGGGTGGCGTCCGTGGCCGCCTCGAGCGGGGCGAAGCCGACCCGATCGCGCAGATCGGGAGCGACCGGCGACGGGGGTACGTGCGGGGGAGCGGGGTCGCTCCCGCAGCCGGCGGCGGCGAGGACGACGAGGGCGCTGAGCGCGAGCGCAGAGGCGCGAGCGGAGGCGGTCACGGGCGGGCTCCTGGCGGCTGGGAGGCTTGCGGGGTGAGCAGGACCTGCATCGCGGTGGCGTTGGCCTGGTGCGCCAGCACCTCGGCCGCGGTGTGGACGAGATCGTGGTGGGCCTCGAGGAGGTCGCGGCGGGCGCGGACGAGCTGCTCGAGGCTGGAGCGCCCGGCGAGGACCGCGCGCTCGTGGAGGATGACGCGGTCGCCCATCGGGACCACCAGCGCCTCGCGGATCCGGCGCAGGCGCGCCACCGCGGCGTCGTAGCGGGCGGCCAGGGTGGCGACCTCGGCGCGCAGCTCGCTGAGGCGCCAGGTGCGCTGCTCGCGGAGGGCGGTGGCCTCGGCGGCGAGCTCCTCGGCGGCGTCGCCGGTGGGGTTACCGAGGGGGATGGAGACGCCGACGAGGGCGGCGAGCCAGTTCGAGTCGTCGCCGGTGTGGCGGAACCCGGCGCCGAGGTGGACGCTGGTCCCGCCTGCGCGATCGGCGGCGTCCGCGCGCGCGGCGGCGGCGGCGGCGGCGGCGTCGAGGGTGGCGAGCTCCGGGTGGGCGTCGAGCCGGGCGCGCACCGCGTCCCACGGGTTAGCGCCCTCGCTCGAGACGTCGTCGAGCTCGGTGAGGCCGGCGGCGCTCGGCGGCCCGTCGACGCCGAGGAGCCCGGCCAGCTCGCGCGCGGCGACGTCGGCCTCGCCGCGCATCCTGGTGGCCTCGATCTCCACACGGGCCACCTCGACCTCGAGGTCGCTCACCAGGAGCTGGCTGACCAGCTGCCGCTCGACGGCCGCGCGGACCGGCGCGAGGAAGTGGGCCTGCTCGGTCAGGTGCTCGCCCACGTGGGCCGCCAGGGCCTGCCGCTCCCACCAGGCGACGAAGCGCCGGCCGGCCTCGACCTCGAAGTGAAAGCGCGCCAGATCCATCTCGGCCCGCTGCGCCA
>PHBI01000210.1 GCA_002841945.1 Deltaproteobacteria bacterium HGW-Deltaproteobacteria-14 | reverse complement strand
GCCGACGCCGCCGCGCCCGCCGCGCCCGCCGCGCCCGCCCTGGCTGGCGTCGTAGGCGGCGCGCTGGTCGGCGTCGAGGATCTCGTCGAGGCGCTTGTCGAAGGCCTGGCGTGCGGCCCGCATGTCCTCGCGCGCCTCCTCCCACGACTTGTCGCCGTCGCGGGCCGCGTCGCGCATCGCGTCGCGGGCCTCTCGTTGGGCGTCGAGCGCCTCCTGCAGCGCCTCCGCCTGGGCATCGCTGAGGTGCTGCTCGGCGGCGAAGCCGTCGATCCACGCGCGGCGTCGCTCCTCCATGCGCGTGCGGCGGGCGGTCTGCGCCTGCTCCCGCGCCTCGTCCACGACGGCGCGCATGGCGACCTTGGCCTCCGGGGTCTCGAGCCCGCGCCCGGTCAGGAGCGCGTCGACGTCGGTGCGCAGCGACGCGATGTCGTCGGCCAGGCTGACGATCGCGCCGTCGTCGGCCTCTCCAGCGACCGCCGCGCCGCCCCGTGCGGCCGCCGCCCGGGCCAGCACGCTGGCGCTCTTCGCCTCGCGCTCGGCCGCCGCGAGGCGCGCCTCGATCCCGCCGAGGTCGGGCGTCGGTGCCCGCGCCGCCGCGGGCTTGTTGGCGGGCGACCGCGCGCCGGCGAGCTTGGCGAGCGCCGCCTCCTGGCTCGCGACGCGATCCTCGAGCGCGCCGATGCTCGCGCTCTGGACCAGGATGACGGCGAGGCCGACCGCGGCCAGGGCCATGGCGGCGGGGGCGATGAGCTTGCTGCTGGGCACGGAGCCTCCGGGTGCGTGAGACCCTGGACGCGACGGCTCACGCCCCGGTCGATTCACCGGGAGCGCGACCGCGCACGGCAGTTTTACATCGCCCTGCGGTCCCGTCACCCCTCTCAGGGCAGGATGCGCGTCCCCGTGCGCCCGGCGAGGGCGTCGCTCAGCAGCTCCGGCCGGCAGACGATGACCTCCTGGCCGCCGCCGCGGAGGAACTGGATCGCCGCCTCCATCTTCGGGCCCATGCTGCCGGCGGCGAAGTGGCCCTCGCGGGCGAAGGCCTCGACCTCTGCCAGGGTGGTCTCGCGCAGCGCGCGCTCGTTCGGGCCGCGGAAGTCGACGAAGACGTGGTCGATGCCGGTCGTGATGAGGAGGCGCTTGGCCCCGAGCTCGAGGGCCAGGAGCGCGCTGGCGCGGTCCTTGTCGATGACGCCCTCGATGCCGCGGGTGTGCCCGTCGGGGTCTTCGACCACCGGGATGCCGCCGCCGCCGCACGCGATCACGGTCACGCCCGCCTCGCTCAGGCGGCGGATGGTCTCGAGCTGGACGATCCCGATCGGCGCGGGGGACGGGACGACGCGCCGGTAGCCGCGGTGGGCGTCTTCGACCATCGTCCAGCCGTGTCGCGCTCGCAGCTCGACGGCCTCGGCCTCGCTGTAGAACTTGCCGATGGGCTTGTCAGGGTGCTGCAGCGCCGGGTCGTTCGGGTCGACGAAGACCTCGGTGACGATCGCCGCCACCTCGTCGGCGCGGCCGCGGTAGTGCAACACCTCGCGGAGCGAGCGCTGGATCATGTAGCCGAGCGCGCCCTGGGTGTCGGCGACCAGCGAGTCGAGGGCGACCTCGTGGAGGACGTTCTTCGACAGCTCGACGCGGAGCAGCATGAAGCCGACCTGCGGGCCGTTGCCGTGGGTGATGACGAGGCGCTCGCCCGCCGCGAGGAGGTCGGCGATGGGGGCCATCGCCGAGGCCGTGAGCGCGAACTGGTTCGCGACTGTCGGGGGCAGGGAGGGGTCGATGAGCGAGTTGCCGCCCAGGGCGAGCACGGTGACGTCGGACATGGATCGAAAGCTCCGTGACGGAGGCTCGTGGAGGCGGTGTCTGCGCGCGTTCCGGGGTGTGGCCGACCCACGGAGCCCGCGTCGTGCGCGCGAGGCCTCGCGGCGCGGGGGAGATAGCCATGCCCGTGCGCGGTGCGGAAGTCAATCCTCGTTGGACGCGCTCGTGACGCAGTGAACGACTGCCTCTATGGGACCGCGTCGGGGCCGCGTCGGGGCCGCGACCGGACCCTCCGCCGGCGACTGCGGGGTGGGCGTCCATCACGCCTTGGGGTATATCGCTGCGGGTCCCGGGCCCCAACGCCGCCGCCGCGCCTCAGCTCGCGCCGGACGCGCCCGGCAGGAGAGGTGATGAGCTCGACCCCGTCGTCCCCAGCGTTCTCGATCAAGCGCGGCATCCTGCACGCCGGCGTCGTCGTTGGCGTCGCCATCGTGGCGCTCGCCGTCCTCGCGGTGGCCGCAGGCGTCCGCGACCCGCAGAAGTTCGGGCGTGGGTCGGCGCCCTTCGTCGCGTTCAGCGGGTTCGTGGCCTTCGCGGTGTCGTGGCTCGCCCAGACCGGGCGCCGCCGCGCCGCGTTGGGGGTCGCGCTCGGCGTCCTCGCGCTCATCGCGGTCGTGGTGGTGGTCGTCACCTCCACCGGCCCCGCCGCGTGGGCCTCCGACGCCGACCGCGCGCCGATGTTGGAGCGCGGTGAGGGGGAGGGCGCGCGCCTGGTCCACCCGACCCTCGGCTTCTCGCTGCGCCCCCTCGGCGGCGACTTCGCCGTGTCGCGTCAGGTCGCCGCGATGTTCGGCGACGATCCCGATCGCCCCAGCTGGGGCTGGCTCGACACGACCCACGGGATCGCCGCCCTCGTCACCCTCGAGCCGGGGCTCGGCCCCATCGCCCCGGAGAAGCGCGTCCACGACTTCCTCAGCGGCATGGTCGCCGGGACGCGGCTCCAGGCCACCCGCCGCGAGGTCACCTGGAGCGAGCCCGATCCGTCGTTTCGCCTCGAGGGGACGGTCGCCGGGAGGCGCATCCTGGTGACCGGCCACGGCGCCGAGCTCGGCGTGAAGCAGCAGCCCGCGTGCGTCGTCATCGTGACCGTCGGCGATGACGACGCGGCGCTCGACGCCTGGCACGCCTCGTTCTCTCGCTGAACGCCCGCGAGGGGCGAGCGGGACGCGGTCGCCGCCCCGCTCGCTCGCTCGCGCTCAGGGCCCGTGCCGAAACAACTTGTCGTCTTGCCGGTGGATCCGCCGCCATCTGCGCGTCCCCGAAAGCTCGGAAGACGCCCGGTCTGCCTTCGCTTCCGGCAACACGCACCTGACGACGCCTCCTTGGCCATCCGATCAACTTATTCCGGCACGGGCCCTCAGATCTCGATGCCCAGCTGCTTGGTGAGCCCGTCGAGCTCGGCTCCGGAGGCGGGGAGCCCCATCACCAGCTCGCTCGCGTAGGGCCGCAGCCACTCGGGGGTCGCCTCGGTCGCCTTCAGCTTGCCGCCGAGGTCGAGCAGCTGGCGCCACTGCGTCACCCGCTCCTTCTCGTAGGCCGCCAAGGCCTTGTCGTCCGCCTTGCCCTGCAGCGTGTCCGCGACGCTCTCGGCGAGGCGGTGGGCCTCCTGGATCCCGACGTTCATCGACTGGATCCCGATCGGGCTCGCCATGTGCGCGGCGTCCCCCGCGAGCCAGATGCGGTCCGCGCCGAAGCTCTTCACGAGGCGTCGCTCGAAGCGGACCACGAGGCGCCACCGGATGTCCCCGATGCTGCCGTCGAACCACGGCGCGCGCTCGGCCAGGAGGCTCCGCAGGTTGTCCTCCTCGAGCTGGGGGTAGCGCATCCCGCCGAGCTCGTACATGTGGCGGTCTTTGTGCCGCTGGTCCTTGGGGGCGTCGTAGCCCGGCAGCTCGAAGCTCCAGCGGCAGTTCCCATCGGGCAGCGGCCACGCCACGTTGGCGTTGGTCTCGTTGAGCACCAGGCGCAGCTCGTGTCCGAAGTCGAAGTCGGTCGCGAACTCGAACACCGCGAAGTGCTTCGCTGGTCCGACCTCCGGGAAGTCCATGCGCAGCTGCCGCCGCACCAGCGAGCGGTGCCCGTCGGCGCCGATGACGTAGGGGACGTCGAAGTCGTGGCCGCTCGCGACCACCCACGAGGAGTGGGTCACGGCGTAGCCAGTCGTGTCCTTCTCGAGCTTGTCGACGCTGACCGCGACGCTGCCGTCGCCCTGGGTCATGCGCGCGAGGCGGTGGTTCCAGTCGATCTTGACCTTGTGCTCCGCGAGGGCGTCGACCAGCAAGCCCTCGAGGGAGCTCTGGCGCATGACGGCGACGTGGGGGTAGACCCCCCCCGAGGTGCCGATGGACAGCCGCTCGCGCCGCTCGGTGCCCTCGTAGAGCCCGATGCCGTCGACCTGGTAGGCCTCCTCGATGACCGGCCCGGCGATGTCCAGCTCAGCCAGCAGCGCCAGCGAGGCCGGGTGAAGCGCCAGGGCGTAGGCGTGGGCGGTCGGCCGCCACGCCTCGTCGATGATCTGTACCCGAACACCGCGCCGCGCCAACGTCAGGGCGGCGACCAACCCGACGGGACCGGCGCCGACGACGAGCACCTCGGGCTTCTTCTTTCCGAACATCTCGATTCCCCATGGCTTCACTCACAGCGCTCGTCCGACGGAAAGTCCGCGCCGGCGAGGCGGCCGGGAGCTGGGTTCTGCTCTATGTCTAGAATCGCGCAGCCGCGAGCTTTTGTCAGCAGCTGGTTGGCGAAGTCTTCCCGACCACCGTCGGGCGTCCGGACCTCCACCGCGCGGACGACGTCTGCGTCGCCCCCTCCGCCCCCGAGGCCCCTGACCGGAGCGGTCGTCAGGATAGGGGTCAAGGAGATAGGGGTCAGGCACCCTCACTTTTCACTTTCCCCCTCCACCCCCTTGCCCAGCGTGCGCCCCGCCACGAAGGGGTCAGGCACCCTCACTTTTTATTTTCTCCCCACAGCCCCCTCCGAGATAGGGGTCAGTCCGAGACGGGGGTCAGAGACAGGGGTCAGGCACCCTCACTTTTCACTTTCCCCCTCCACCCCCTTGCCCGGCGTGCGCCCCGCCACCAAGGGGTCAGGCACCCTCACTTTTTATTTTCTCCCCACATACCCCTCCGGGAGCGAGCGATCCCGGATGGGCCATCCTGCGCACGGGATCGTGCGACATCGCCCGATCCCCGCCCGCGAGGAGGCGGAACCGCGCTGGCCACGCGGGTCGGCGGCTGGTACGGCCCGTGCACGGCCTGCTGCCATGCCCAACTCGCTCGCGAACATCGAGGCCTTCTTGCGCCAGAAACGGATCGCGCTCGTGGGCGCGAGCCATGACCCCAAGGACTTCAGCCGCGTGGTCATGCGGGAGCTGCTCGAGCTCGGCTACGACGTCGTGCCCGTCAACCCCAAGGCGGGCACCATCGAGGGCCGGGCCTCGTACCCGCGCCTCACCGACCTCCCGGAGCCCGTCGGCGGCGCGCTGGTGATGGTGCCGGCCGCGGCCTCCGAGGCGGTGGTGCGGGACGCCGCAGCGGCGCGCGTCCCGCGGGTGTGGCTGCACCGGGGCGGCGGCCCGGGGAGCTCGACCCCAGAGGCCGTTCGCGCGGCCCACGACCTCGATCTGGCGCTGGTCGACGGCGAGTGCCCGCTGATGTTCGTCGGGCGCGCGCGGGTCCACCGCATCCACGGCGCGATGCGGCGCCTCAACGAACGCTATCCGCGCGCCGCCCCGGCCCCACGCGTCCCCTGGCCGGCGGTCGCGGCGCTCGCGCTGCTGCAGATCGTCGTGGGTCTCGGCGCCGTGGTGTCGGCCGCCCTGATGTTGGTGGATCCCACCGGCTCGACCCTCGGCCTCGACGTCGCGCAGCTCACGTCGAGCCCCTTCGGCAGCTTCCTCCTGCCCGCGCTCGTCCTCCTCGTCGTCATCGGCGTCGGCCACCTCACCGGGCTCGCGCTGACCGCCACGCGGCGCGCCGGCGCGCCGCGGGCCGCGATCCTGCTCGGGGCGCTGCTGATGGTGTGGATCCTGGCGCAGCTCCTGTGGCTCCGCGACACCTCGGCGCTGCAGACCATCTCCTTCGTCATCGGGGCGTCCGAGGTGGCCCTCGGGCTCCTCGTCCACCGCCTCCGCTGGCCCCGCCCCACGTTCGTCGTTCGGGTCTCCCCAACCTCGACCTGACCGCTGGCCCTCCCGACGACGGTCCTCCCGCCGCCCGACCGCGGCCCGGCGAAATTTACCCGGATGTTATTGCGGGGCTCATTTCATCCGGGTAAAACCGCGCCATTCACCACGTCGCCGTGAGGACCCCGATGCGCCCACCGTCTCCCGCAGTCCAGGCCGCCGTCCGCGCCGCGTTCCCGTCCGCGTCCCTCGACTCGCTCGCCCCGCTCGCAGGGGGCCTCTCGGGAACGCCGCTCTACAGCTTCGCGGTCGGCGACCGCCGCTACGTCGTCCGCCACGTCGACCGCACCCGCCCCTTCGACGACCCCGTGCGCCAGTTCGCGTGCATGACCCTCGCCGCTGAGCGTGGCGTGGCCCCAGCCGTCCACCACGCCGACCCCGACAGCGGCGTCTGCATCACGGACTACGTCGCCGCCGCGCCCGATCGCGCCTGGCTCCGCACCCCGGACGGCGTCGCCAGGGTCGCGCGCCTCATCCGCCGCCTCCACGACGGCCCCCCCTTCGACCCCTTCATCGCCGTCCCCCACGCCATCGGGACCATGCTCGACGAGCTCGCCGCGGCCGACGCCGCCCCCGCGCCGCTGCTCGCCCTGCGCGCCGCCCTGCCGGACATCGCCGCCACCCTGGCTCGCCACGCCACCCAAGCGCCGTGCCACTACGACCTCAACCCTGGCAACCTCCTCTGTGACGGGGACCGCGTCTGGCTCGTCGACTGGGAGCTCGCCGGCGCCGGGGATCCCTTCCACGACCTCGGGACCCTCTCCGTCTTCGGCCTGCTGACCCCCGAGCATCGTGAGCGCCTGCTCGACGCCTACCTCGACCGCACCCCCACCGCCGCCGAGCGCGCCCGCCTGCACCTCGCCCGACTCCAGGCCCTGGTCTTCTACGCCGCCATCTTCCCCCATCAGGCGCTCGGCCGGGGCCACCGCGCGGCGCTGCCTGCCGCCGCGGAGGTGCCGACCCTCGCCGCGTTCTACGCCACCCTGCGCCCCACCGCGGCCGGCTCAACAAGCCCTCTGGACCCCGTCCACATGGGGCACGTCATGGCCTACGAGGTCGCCCGCGCCTGGGCCGACCCCCAGACCGCCGCCGCCCTCGCCAGGCTGTGAGCGCCCGGGTCGCGCAGCCGCAAAATCCGACGCGGACCGACGCGGGCCGGCGCGGGCCGGCGCGGGCGAGCGGCGCTCATCCGTGGTAGGGGCCTGATCGTGAGGATCTGGCAGACCATCGACCGGGCCCGGACGCCCGAGAAGACCGACCTCGTCCTGAGCCACAGCGACGGCGAGTTCCTGATCCGCGCCAACGGGCGCTTCCTGATGTCGAGCTCGATGCATGGCTCCGAGGAGGCGCTGTCGACCCTCGGCTGCGAGGAGGCGCGCCGCTTGGACGCGCCGACGGTGCTGATCGGTGGGCTCGGCATCGGGTTCACCCTGCGGGCGGCGCTCGACGTCCTGCCCGCCGGGGCGACGGTGGTGGTCGCGGAGCTGCTCGCCGCGGTCGTCGCGTGGAACCGCGGCCCGCTGGCGCACCTCGCCGGGCACCCCCTGCAGGACCCGCGCGTGGTGGTGGAGGTCGGCGACGTCATGGCCCTGCTCCCCAAGCGGCGGGGGCGCTTCGACGCCATCCTGCTCGACGTCGACAACGGCCCGGCGGCGCTCTCGCAGGAGGGCAACAGCCTCCTCTACGGCACGCGCGGCACCGAGACGCTGCGGCGCGCGCTCGTCGCTGGCGGGACCCTGGCGGTCTGGTCGGCCGCGGCGGACGAGAAGTACGAGCGGCAGCTCAAGCGCGGCGGCTTCGACGTCGCCTCGCAGCTGGTCAGGGCGCACGCGGGTCAGGGCAGCGAAGACCACGTGATCTTCTTGGGCCGCAAACGCCCCGACGACGCGCAACCACGCGGCGATGACAAGCGCGGACGCCCGGTCTCGAAGAGCAAGCGCGGCAAGCGCCGGTAGGCGACGGCGGAGAAACGGCCCGCGGTCGACTTCGCCGCGCAGCGGCGGGGGGAGGCGACGGAGCCGCCGGACCGGTCATCCTCCCCGCGGGCTGCGAGCGACCCGCCCGCGAGACGGTCCGCGGTCGACCGGCTATCGTCGGCGCGACGCTCTCGGAGGTCATCGCATGGCTGCCGCCGCCACCTGGCGTCGCCTGCTGCTCGCGGCGGCGCTGCTCCCCTGGCTCCCGCTCGCCGCGCGTGCGGACGATTCGTACAACGATCCGTCGGGCGACGAAGACCGCCAGGACGGGCCGAATCGCACGTACTGCCCGCCCGAGGACTGCTCCTGGTGCGCGCTGCTGGGTCGCTGCTTCCACGAGGCCGACACACGCTGCGGCATCGGCAAGGTGGCCTGCCGTGACTCGCAGGCGTGCTGGCTCCATGGCCGCTGCGACGAGGGCACCAGCGCCGTCGACGGCCGGCCGCCCCGCAAACGCTTCGGCGCGTGCGAGCAGGACGAGGGGAGGTGCGTCACGGGCGCCCCGCCGCCGCCGCCGTGCGCCCCCGAGGACCTCGTCGCGGTGCCGATCAGCAAGGTGACCGCCGCCGATCAACTTATTCCGGCACGGGCCCTTGAGCCACCCGAGTAGGTCGACAGCCCTCGCCCTCGCCGCCCGCGGCCGCATGACAGATCAAGAAGGACCTGCGCCTCTTCCCCACCGACCGCCGCGCCGCCACAAGCGCGCACGCGCGCTTGTCCCCGCGCTGCCAAGATGACTCACCCGGCGGCTCAGCCACCTCCACCCGTCGCTGCGCGGCGGAGTCGACCGCACGGAGATGACGCTTCGCAGCCATTTCCCCACGGTCTCCCTGCGCTGCTAGGATGACTCATCCGGCGGCTCCGCCGCCTCCACCCGCCGCCGCGCGGCGAAGTCGACCGCAGGGAGATGACGCTTCGCAGCCAATTTCCCGCGGTCTCCCTCGAGGCTGTTGGTGGCATCATGCTCGAAAGAACCTTCGCCCCCGTCGTCCTGCTCGCGCTCATCACCATCGCGGCGCCGGCGTCGGCGGGCTTCGGCATCACGCCCCCGTACCTCCGCAACACCGTCCTGCTGGCGGGCTCGCATTTCACGCAGGAGATCAACCTCGTCACCTCGACGCCGTGGGGCTCCGACACCTGGGTCTTCCCCGACCTGCAGACCCCGGTCGCCGACTGGATCTCCTTCGACCACGACCTGCCGATCCTCTGGCCGGCGGGCCAGAACACGCTCACCATTCGCACGGTCGTCGATGTCCCGCCGGCCGCGGAGGTCGGGGACTACGACGGGCGCATCTACTTCCGCGTGCGCGGCAACCCGGACGGCGTCACGGGCTACGTCCTCGCCGCCGCGGTCGCAGACGTCTCCCTCACCGTGGTCGACTACCCGGTCGTGAGCCTGCGCTTGCGCGCGAGCGCCACGCCGCCCGACGTCGTCGAGGGCCAGCCGATCCCGGTCTGCGCCACCGTCCAGAACGAGGGGAACACGGCCGGGACCTTCACCCACGCCACGGCCGACGTCCTGAGCCCGGGCGGAGGGGTCTTCGCCACCCTCCAGGCGGCCGCCTTCGAGCCGCCCGTGCCGCCGTTCTCGACGATCGTGACCTGCAGCGACGCCCCCAACGCGCTCCTCCCGTACAGCTCCTATCGCCTGCGCACGAGCTACTTCTACGGCGACACCCAGATCGGCCAGACGTCGAGCGGCGGCTTCTTCGCCGTGCTCCGGCCGGAGAACTACCCGCCGGTCGCGCACGCCGGGCCCGACCAGAGCCTCACGGCGCCCTTCGGCGGCTCGGCTTCGGTCACCCTCGACGGCTCAGGCTCCACCGACGCCGACCAAAACATCGTCTCCTATCGCTGGCGGCGCGGGGGTGCGGTCGTCGGCGCGGCTTCAGTCGTCACCCTCGACCTGCTGCCGGGCACCTACGACTTCACCCTGACGGTCACCGACGCTTTCGACGCCACGTCGTCGGATCTGGTCCGCGTCACCGTCTCCGAGCGCCCCAACGCCCCGCCGACGGCCGACGCTGGCGGGGACATCGTCGTGGTCGTCGACGCCACGGGGTTCGCCGACGCCACGCTCGACGGCTCCGCCTCGAGCGACCCAGACTCGACCCCCGGCACCAACGACCACATCGTCACCTTCGCCTGGACCCTGGACGACGCGCCTGTCGGCGACACCGCCGTCACCGTCGTCACGCTGCCGCCGGGTATGTACCTCGCCCAGCTCACGGTCGTTGACGCCGTCGGCGCCGCTGGCGTCGACACGGCCTGGATCAACGTCGAGTGTGGCGATGGCTACGCGTGGGACGGGTTCAGCTGCGCGGACGTCGACGAGTGCGCCGACGGGCTCGCCGACTGCGACCCCGCCGCGACCTGCGAGAACACCGAGGGGGACTACGTCTGCGCGTGTACGGACGGGTACGCGGGCGACGGCTTCAGCTGCGTGGACGTCGACGAGTGCGTCGAGGCGATCGACGGCTGCGACCCCGCCGCGACCTGCGAGAACACCGAGGGGGGCTACGTCTGCGCGTGTGAGGACGGGTACGTGGGCGACGGGTTCAGCTGCGCGGACGTCGACGAGTGCGTCGACGATGTCCACGGCTGCGACCCCGCCGCGATCTGCGAGAACACCGAGGGGGGCTACGTCTGCGCGTGTGCGGACGGGTACGCGGGCGACGGCTTCAGCTGCGTGGACGTCGACGAG
>PHBI01000209.1 GCA_002841945.1 Deltaproteobacteria bacterium HGW-Deltaproteobacteria-14 | reverse complement strand
GGCGCCCGCGGCGGCGCCGCCACCGCCGGTGGGGCCCGCGACGGTGCGCTCGACCCGGGCGAACACGCGCTCGGCGGCGCCGGCCGGGGCCGCGGGGACCTCGCGCTCGGCGGCGAGCAGGGCCTCGAGGTCGGGGGAGAGCGGGGGCAGGGAGTCGTTCATGAGCCACCTCGCGAGCGAATCTGCGCCACGGCGTCCGCGAACTTGGCGCGCGCCAGGCGCAGGCGCGAGTAGAGGGTATTGTGCGAGACCGTCAGGGTCGCCGCAATCTCGGGGATGGAGAGGCCGTCGAGCTCGTGGAGGACGAAGACGGCGCGCTGGTCGAGGTCCATGCCGTCGAGCGCCAGCAGGACGAGGTCGCGGGCCTCGCCGCGGGCGACCGCGGCCTCCTGCTCGGGCGGGGTCGCCGCGGCGTCGGCGACCTCGGGGGCGATCGCGGACTCGCGGCTGAAGGAGGCGCGCCGGCGGTAGTCGCTCACCACGCGGAAGGCGATGCCGAAGAGCCACGGGCGCAGCGGGCGTGCGGGGTCGTAGTCGGCGAGGCGGCGGTAGACGACGACGAAGACGTCGTGGGCGAGGTCCTCGAGGTCACGGTCGCGCGCGCCGAGGCGCCGGAGCGTGCGGTGGACCCAGGCGAACTCCCGCTCGTACAGCGCCCGGAAGGCGGTGCGGTCGATGGGCTCGCCGGGGGCCGGCGCGGGTAGAGACGCGTCCACGTGGGTTGATTGGCACGGCGCGGGGGGATCCGTCACGCGGTGGCGCGGAAAAAGGGGCGTCACCCCGGCCCACGGCGACGACGACCCGGTTTCACGCGCGGCCCCGCCCCTGACCGCGCTTGCGGCACCGGCTCGCGACCTCCGCGTGAGCTCATGAGAAGTTGTGGTTCAGGTCTCTGGCGCGCTGACCGATGGGTTTGGGGATGTCGACGCTCTCCCGACCTCGCGCGACTTCGCCATCGACTTGGCTCGGCGCCGCGTTGTGCCTGGTGGGCTTCGGCTGCGCCGGGTCGTCGACGGAGCCGCACGCGGTGGAGACGCCCACGCCGACGACGGTGACGGTCACGCCCCGGAGCCCGCGCGTCGGCGACGCCCTCCGCTGCGAGGCCAGCGGCGAGCACGCCGAGGCGGTCGCCCTGTCGTGGTTCGTCAACGACGGTTGGGACGACGGTCCCGTCTGGGTCGGGCCGCTGGTTCGAGGCGAGGTGGCCAGCTGCGCGGCGACCTTCGAGGGCGTCGTGGTCGCCATGGACACCGTGCGCGTGGCGAACTCGCCGCCGTCGGTCGAGGCGGTCGTCATCGCGCCTGAGCGCGTGGGCGTCGGTACGCGGCCAACCTGCAGCTGGCGCGGCTTCCACGACCCGGACGGCGACGCCGACCGCTCTACGGTGGAGTGGCTCGTGCGCGGCGTCGTCGTGGGCACGGGGAGCGAGCTCAGCGGCGGGTTCGTGCGGGGCGATGACGTGATCTGCCGCGTGACGCCGCGCGACCAGGCCGCCGCCGGGGTCCCGGTGACGGCGATCGTGCGGGCGGAGAACGCGGCCCCGTCGGTGTCGCGGGTGACCCTCCTGCCCGAGCGGCTCGACGCGGAGGCGGGCGCGATCACCTGCGGCTACGAGGGCTACCAGGACGCCGACGGTGACCAAGACAAGAGCACCATGGCCTGGACCGTCAACGGCTTCGAGGCTGGGCGGGGCCACGCGCTCACGGCGCAGCTGGTGGTCGGGGACGTCATCGTCTGCACGGTGACCCCGTCGGACGGCATCACCAAGGGCGTCCCGGTCTCGGCGCGGGCGACCTTCGGCAACAGCGCGCCCCGCATCGCTGCCGTCGCCATCGCGCCCGAGGTCCCCCACGAGGGCGACGAGCTCGGGTGCGCCTGGGTCGGCTTCAGCGACGCCGACGGCGATCCCGACCTCTCCACGATCAGCTGGCGCGTCGACGGTCAGGTGGTCGGGGGCGGCGCGGTCCTGCCGATGACATTGAGCGTGGGGGCGGTCGTGGCCTGCCGGGTCAGCCCCTACGACGGCAAGTCGGAGGGGGCCTGGGTCGAGGCGTCGGTGACCGTCGCGAACCGACCGCCCAGCGTCGCCGCGGTCCGGATCTCGCCGGCCATGCCGAGCGAAGGCGACCTGCTCGGCTGCAGCTTCGAGGGGTACAGCGATCCCGAGGGCGACCCCAACGCGTCGTGGATCGCGTGGCTCGTGAACGGGGTCGAGGTGTGGAGCGGCAGCGTGCTGGGCGCGGGCTTCGTCACCGGGGACAAGGTCAGCTGCCGGGTGACGCCGTTCGACGGGAGCGACGCCGGGGAGCCGATCAGCGCGACGGTGGTGATCGGCGCCCTCCCGCCCGTGCTCGTCGCGCGCCCGGATGGTCCGTTCGTGTTGCTCGAGGACGGCGCGGTGGAGCTCGACGTGGCCGCCGACCTGCTCGCGAACGACGGCGAGCCGGGTGAACCCGCGCCGCACTTCATCGGCGTCGACGCCGCGTCCCTCGCCGGCGGCGCCATCACGTTGCTCGGGGCGGGCCGCTTTCGGTACCGCCCGCCGGCCGACTTCAACGGTCTGGACGCGGTCGGCTACCGGATCGAGGGTGAGGCCGGGCTCAGCGCCAACGCCCAGGTGCGCTTCGCGGTCAGCCCTCTCAACGACGCGCCGAGCTTCGCGGCCGGCGCGGACGTCACGGTCGCCGAGGACAGCGGCGGCTACGACGCGGCCTGGGCCAGCGCCATGTCTCCGGGGCCGCCCGATGAGGCAGCGCAAGCGCTGAGCTTCGTCGTCGTCACCAACAGCGCCCCCGGGCTGTTCGCCACGCCGCCGAGCGTCGACCCGGTGGCGGGTCGCCTCTCGTTCACGCCGGCGGCGGGCGCGAGCGGCGTCGCGGAGGTCGTCCTGCAGCTCGGCGCGGCCCAGGGCGGCGTCGATCGGTCGCCCGTTCACACGCTGAAGATCACCGTCACTTCGGTGAACGACGCGCCGAACTTCACCCCGGGTGCGCACGTCACCGTCGCCGAGGACAGCGGCGCGTACGACGCGGCCTGGGCGAGCGACCTGTCCGCGGGGCCAGCCGACGAGGCGAGCCAGGGGCTGAGCTTCGCCGTCGTCAGCGACAGCGCCCCCGAGCTGTTCGCGACGCCGCCGAGCGTCGACCCGGTGACGGGGCGCCTCGCCTTCGCGCCGGCGGCGGACGCGAGCGGCGTCGCGGAGGTCGTCCTGCAGCTCGTCGACGACGGCGGCGCGGTCCAGGGCGGCGTCGATCGGTCGCCCGTTCACACACTAAAAATCACCGTCACCTCGGTGAACGACGCGCCGAGCTTCACCCCGGGCCCCGACGTCGTCATCGACGAGGACAGCGGCCCCTACGAGCCCGTGTGGGCCAGCGCCATCGCGCCGGGACCGGCGGACGAGAGCGCTCAGGCGCTGAGCTTCGTCGTCGTGTCCAACAGCGCCCCCGACCTCTTCGCCACCCAGGTGAAGGTCGACGCCGTCACCGGGCGGCTGGGGCTCACCCCCGCCCCCGACGCCTTCGGAGAGGCGCTCATCGAGCTGCAGCTCGTCGACGACGGCGGCACCGCCCTCGGAGGCGCGGACCGCTCGGTCGTCCACGGCCTGCGGGTCGACGTGCGACCGGTCAACGACGCGCCGGTGTTGGCGGCGCTCAGCGATCTCGTCCGCGACGAGCTGACCCCGGTCGCCTTCACGGCTCAGGCCACCGACCTCGAGGGCGACAGCGTCACCTTCGCCCTCGACGCCGCGCCCGCGGGCGCGGCGATCGACCCGCTGACCGGCGCCTTCACGTGGACGCCGACCGAGTCCCAGGGGCCGGGGACCTACATCTTCGACGTGGTCGCGACCGACGATGGAGCGCCCCCGGCGGCGGGTCGCGCGACCCTCAAGATCGTCGTCAACGAGGTCAACACCCCGCCCGAGCTGGTCTTCATGGCGCCACTGACCCTGCCCGAAGGGACCGGCGCGACGCTTACCTCGGCCCACCTCGTGGGCGCCGACGCCGACGACGGGCCCGACACCTTCGGCTTCGTGCTGACCGCCGCGCCGCGCTCCGGGACGCTGAGTCGCGGCGGGGTGAGCCTCTCGGTGGGGACGAGCTTCTCCCAGGCCGAGCTGACCGCCGGAGCGGTCCGCTACACCCACACCGGGAGCGGCGCGACCACCGACAGCTTCAGCTTCGTCCTCAAGGACGCCTCCGGGGCCACCGCCGGAGTCTACGTCTTCTGGATCGTCGTCACCGCCCCCGCGCCATCGCACGTGCTCATCAGCGCGCTGTCGACCGGCGGCCCGACCAACGAAGACTACGTCGAGCTCTACAACCCCACCGACGCACCGATCGACCTGGGACACGAGTCGTACACCCTGAGGGTCTCCGACGCCGACGCCCACGTCGAGGCGACCTTCACCTTCTCCTTCGGGACCATCGCGGCCCACGGCTTCTTCCTCATCGCGGGGCGGTCCTCGGTCTACGGCGTGGACGCGGACGGGGTCGCCAGCGACCTGTCGATCGACACGGGCGGCGGGGTGCGGCTCACCGCTGAAGGCGGCGTCGACGATCAGCTCGGGACCAGCACCCGGTGGTGGAACCCGAACATGCCCGCCGGATCGGCGTACTTCGAGACCCGCTCCCTGCCACCGCTCGAGGACGGCTACGCCCAGGCCTACGTGCGCAAGGGCGGCCCGGGCTACGGCGCTTGCGTGGACAGCGACGCGAACGGGGCGGACTTCTTCCACAGCTGGGGGAGCGAGCGCGTCCTCCCCCGCAACAGCCTGAGCCCGACCGAGGCGTGCCGCGCGGCGCCTCTCGCCCCCATGCCGGGGCCCGCCCCGCAGCACGTCGTGATCAAGGAGGTCCGCTTCGACGGCATCTTCGGTGGCTCCGACGAGTTCATCGAGCTGTTCAACGCGTCGGCCGCGCCCGTGTCGATGAACGGCTACGTCGTGCGCGCCAACAACACGGACAACGACCTCGTCTACTCATTCCCCGCGGGCGTGACGCTCGCGCCCGGCCAGCACTACCTCCTCGGGGGCTACAAGGACTTCGTCGACAGGTACCAGGGCACCGTCGACGACACCTACACGTCGACCGTGAAGAACGGTGACGGCGTGAGTCTCTACGCCGGGTCGGTCCTCATCGACGCGGTGGCTACCGGCAGCTCGTCGCCGCGACGCGAGGGCGCGAACCTGCCGAAGGTCAGCGGCCGCACCGACCACAGCTACGAGCGACGAGACGGCGGGTGCCGCGACACCGACGACAACCTCGACGACTTCACGCACAACCTGACCTTCCAGACCCCGACGCGCTCGACCGGCCCCGCCACGCCGTGTGGCGTCATCGACTACCGCTACTACCTGCGCATCACGACCGCGGGGACCCATCAGGCGTCGGTGTCCCCGGCGGCGCTCGGGCTCAGCACGAAGGCGCCGATCACCGCGACGCTCTACAACTACGACACCGATCGCGACTCGGCGCCCGGGCTGCGCCTGACCCCGAGCGCGCGGCTGCAGGTCCCCGTCGACGCCGACCCGCAGACGTTTCAACGCTGGGCGGTGCAGCTCCCGAGCGGCCGCGCCCTCCACGGGGCGGCCACCTCGCTCTGGGCGAAGCTCGCCAGTGGAAGCGGCACCGGGGCGCTCTACGCGCACCTGCAGAGCTGCCAGACCGCGACCGACGGCTGCGTCACCCTGGCGACCGAGGCCGTCGCCGGCGACGGCGGGAGCTGGGCCGAGTACGCCATCGACTTCGGCCCGCTCGACGACGTCATCGCGCCAGGCGGCTGGCTCGTGCTGCGGGTCGGGGTGCCGGCGGAGCTCGCGGCGGGGGCGATGGTCGTGGCCTTCGACACCACGAGCTACCCGGCGAGCCTGACGCTGAACCCGGGCGCGGACCTCGCCCTCGCCAGCGTCGTCGACACCGCGCCCGCCCACGTCCCCGGGGTCTTCCCGGCGGTGCGGACCTATCGCTACACCCTCTACAGCTGGGGCCCGGACCCGGCGAGCGCGCTGGCGCTGACCGCCGATCTGGCGCCGGGGCTGAGCTACGTGAGCTCGAGCGGCGCCGGCGCCTGCGGCTTCGACGCGCCGACGGGGAGGCTGAGCTGCAGCCCGCCGCTCGGCGCGCTCGGGCCGCCGTGGCCGGTCGCGAGCAGCGGGACCATCACGGTGAGCGCCGCCGCGCCCGGCAGCTACGTCACGAGCTTCCGGATCGCCCCCCTCGGCGCGTCCGACCCGAACCCGGACAACGATCAGGCGACGATCACCTCGCCGCTGCCGTGACCCCGAGCCGCCCGGGCTCGCTCGCGATGACCCCAGGCAAGACGCAGCGAAGCGAGTCGCGATCGAGGTGTCCTGGCGTCGGGGTCAATTCGCCGCGCGCTTGTGGCCGCTGAAGCCGGTCTCACTCCGGGTCGTGGGTCGGGGCCGGATGGTGGCAACCCGCGGCGGCCGAGGCAAGCCGCGGTCACCACAGGGTGCAGGCGACGCCGAACGTCGCGGATGGCCGCCGGCGCCGCCCGGCTTTGATCTTTGTCATAATTGCGCTACGCTGCCGCTCTTCACCTCACACCGCCTATCTCAACGGGCCCAGCCCGCATCGGAGAACCACGTGCGCCTTACCGCCATCGTCGCCTTCGCGTCGACCTCTCTCCTCGTGTCCGCGTGCGGCGACAGCGGCACTTCGCGCTGTGGCGCGGCCAACGCGACGCAACCTTGCGTGTGTGTCAGCGGCGCGTCCGGCGCTCAGACCTGCCAGGCCGACGGCGCATGGTCGACGTGCCAGTGCGGCGCGGCGACCGACACCGTGGTGGGCGGCGACGCTGCGGACGCCTCGGTCGGGGACACCGGCGGCGCCTCGGCGGGCACCATCGCCGCGATCCAGTCCGGCGCCCCGAGCGCCTCCTGCACCGCCGCGGCCATCGAGACCATCACCCCCGAGGTCACCCTCGCCGGGGTCGTCGTCACCTCCGAGAAGTTCAGCGTCACCGCCAACCTCGACGGCTACTTCGTCAGCGACGGCACCCAGGCGGCGTACAGCGGGATCGAGGTCGTCGTCCCGAAGACCTTCGGCCAGGACTTCCACGTCGGCGAGACGGTCGACGTCGTCGGCGAGTACGTCGAGTATTACTGCCTCTCGGAGATCAGAGCGGTCACCGTCACCCGCGTCGGCGGGGCCACGCCGCCCGCGCCGTCCCCCATCGCCAATACCCTCTCGTCCGCCGATCTCGAGCAGTGGGAGGGCGTGCTCGTCGAGCTCAGCGGCGTGACGGTGACCGGCAAGGACCAGTTCGGCCAGGGACAGACCGACGCCGGCGTCCTCATCGACCTCACGGCCAGTGACGCCATCACCATCCCGCCGGCGAACACCGTCCTGACCACCCTTCGGGGCTTTGTCACCTACGCCTACGGGACCTACCGCGTGTCGCCGCGCGGCGCCGACGACCTCGTCGCCGACTGCGCCGGCAGCTGCGACGGGAAGACCTGCGGCGGCGACGGCTGTGGCGGGAGCTGCGGCGACTGCAGCGGCATCACCGCCTGCTCGGACGCGGGCGCCTGCGTGAACAAGTTCGCCGGCGAGTACCCCGGAGGCAAGTTCGTCGCGGCGGGTGGCTGCTCCGGTGACCTCGTGGTCAAGATCGGCGAGAGCGGCTACGTGACCCTCGCCGGCTCGACGACCGGCAACGCGCGCTGCGACAGCGGCGGCGTCCAGCTGTACCTGAACGCCTTCGGCAACGGCATCTGGGTCACCGAGCCGAACGTGATCAGCGGCGACGTCCTGGTCCAGATCGAGTCGAACGGCTGGGGCAGCAGCTTCGACGCCAAGGTCGCCGCCACGATCTCCGAGACCGGCAAGGTCGAGGGCCGGCTCACCGGGCTCCCGCAGACCGTCAACCTCGGCAGCGGGCAGAGCATCACGATCACCAGCTGCACGCTGACGGCGCCCTGGCAGTAGGCCCCCTCCGAGGTCGGTTAAACGCGCGGTCAATCCTCGTTGCGTTGCACCCACGCGCGCGTGATATACGGAGGCTACAACCGCCACGCTTCCATCGCAGCGAATGCTGCGCTGCCCGAGTGGGCGGCCGCTCGTGACCGCGGAGGTCGATCGTGTTTCGAAGCGCCTGCAACCTCGGCGGGGCGTTGGCCCTGGCGTCCACGTTGGTGTTCGGCTGCGCGAGCGGCGACGCGCCGGTCGGCCCGCGGGGGCGGGTGGCGATCGCGGTCGCGCCGTTGAACCTGTCGGGCATCACCGACGCCGACTACACGATCACCGTCAGCAACGGCCCCGGCGGCGGCGGCGAGGTCGTGTGGACGAAGGCGCTGAGCTCGTCGCGCTACGGCGACGGCGCCGGCTCGCTGAGCTACGTCGGGCCGTGCGACGCGGCGACCGGGGTGAACACGGTCGCGCTGACGCTCACCGCCCTGCGCGACCTCGACGGGACCGTCCCGGTCGGGTCGTACATGAACCCGACGCCGATCACGCGCGAGATCGCGTGCGTGCAGAACGCGGACGTGGCGGTCACCTTCGACATCACCCTGGCGCGCCGCGCCGAGCAAGGTTTCTTCGACGTCGCCGTGCAGTTCAGCGACATCTTCTGCGCGGCCAAGCTCGACTGCGAGGCGGCGTCGGGGGCCGATCTGGAGCTGCTCCACAACGCCTCGGGCGCCCGCGACATGACGGTCGTGATGGGGTTCGCGTGTACCGGGTCGATCACCGGCACGCCGACCTTTCTGTACATGGACGACCCGGTCATCAAGTGCGGCACGCCGCTCACCGAGGTGGTCCGCGTGGACCCGACGGGGCAGGGCAACGTGAACCTGGGGGCGTCGCCGAGCTTCAACGGCAGCGGCTACCTGTTCGGCGCCGCGGTGTACCGCGGGGTCGAGGGCTTCGCCGGCAAGGCGTACTGGAACGTGTCCTTCGGGCTCGACGACGCGAAGTTCGCGCTGCCGCTGGCCCCGTGCGTGCTGAGCGGCCGCGCGACGGCCTCGGCCGGGGGCTGGCCGCAGCAGGCGCAGGGCTTCCCGCTGCCTGCGGGCAGCGTCTACCCGGTCATCGACTGGAGCGTGACGATCTCCGACGCCGGTGGCCGCGCGTGCCACAAGCACCAGGTCAACGTCGCCGACAGCGGCGTCGCGACGAACTACCTGGGCTACCTGCCGCTCTTGAACGGCTTCACCTGGAGCCCCGATCCCATCTACCTGCAGCACCGCTTCGAGCCCGCGGCCCACGGCGGCGCCGGCGAGGTGCTGAGCGCCGGGGCGGCCATCTGCACGCCGAGCTGCGTCCACGGCGTGTGCGACGCGACAAACCACTGCGCGTGTGACGGGACGGGATACTCAGGCGCCTTCTGCGAGACCCCGGTGTGCGATCCGCTCTGCGACAACGGCGGGACGTGCACCGCGCCCGACACCTGCGCCTGCCCGGCCGGCTTCTGGGGCGCGACGTGCGGCTCGAGCTGCGATCCGGGGGACTGCGTCGGGGCGGTCGCCTGCGACCAGGACAGCGGCGCGATGACGGCGTGCTCGGCGTGCGCCGACGGGACCTGGGGCCCGCTGTGCGCGGCGGCGTGCGACGCCGGGGCGTGCGTCGGGACGATGGCCTGCGACCAAGACACGGGCGCCGCCGTCGCGTGTGCCGGGGGCTGCGCCGACGGCTGGACCGGCCCGACCTGCGCGGGCACCTGCGCGCAGGGGGACTGCGTCGGCCTGGTGACCTGCGCCCAGGACGGGAGCGCACGGGCGTGCACCGGGTGCGTCGTGGGCGCGAGCGGCGACGACTGCAGCGGGACGTGTACCCAGGGGAACTGCGTGGGCACCGTGGCGTGCGATCAGGCGGGCGGGAGCCGGGTCTGCGGGGCGTGCGAGGCCGGCTGGTACGGCGACGACTGCGAGCTCGCCTGCGATCAGAACCACTGCTCCGACCCGGTCGTGACGTGCGACCAGCAGACCGGGGTCGGCGCGTGCGCCGGGTGCCAGCCTGGCTACTACGGCGGGGATTGCACGACGCCGTGCGAGCTCGGCGACTGCCTCAGCACGATGACGTGCGACCAGAGCACGGGCGCGCCGGTGGCCTGCGACGGCCCGTGCGGCGACGGGCACACCGGCCCGACCTGCGAGGACCTCTGCCTCCAGGGGGACTGCGTCGGGGTGGTCTATTGCGCCCAGGACGGCAGCCTGCGGAGCTGCAACGAGTGCGTCCCGGGCGCGACCGGCGGTGACTGCACCGAGCGCTGCGAGCAGGGGAACTGCGTCGGCACGGTGACCTGTGACCTGACGGGCGCCAACCGGCAGTGCGTCGGCTGCGAAGACGGCTGGTTCGGCGACCGCTGTCAGTACGCGTGCGAGCAGGGGCACTGCGCCGGCACGGTGAGCTGCGACCAGACCGGCGCGAGCAGGGCCTGCGTGGGGTGCGAGGCCGGCTGGCACGGCGACGCCTGCGAGATCGCCTGTGACCAGGGCAACTGCAGCGACGCGGTCGTGACCTGCGACCAGCAGACCGGCGCGGCGACGTGCGCGGGCTGCGAGCCCGGCTTCTACGGCGCCGACTGCTCGTGGCAGTGCCCGACCATGGACTGCCTCGGGACGATGAGCTGCGACCAGGTCTCAGGTGGCCCGGTGGCCTGCGACGGGGGCTGCAGCGCCGGGTATACGGGCCCGACCTGTGGCGAGCCGTGCGCGCAGGGGGACTGCGTCGGCCAGGTGATCTGCGCTCAGGACGGGACGGCGCGCACCTGCACCGAGTGCGTCGCGGGCGCGACCGGTGACGACTGCACCGCGAGCTGCGATCAGGGCAACTGCGTCGGCACGGTGAGCTGCGACCAGCTCGGCGGGAGCCGCGCATGCAGCGGCGGCTGCGACGTCGGCTATTGGGACACCGACTGCGAGTCCGTCTGCGAGAACGCGAACTGCACCGACGACCCGATCACCTGCGAGCAGTCCACGGGGGGGGCCACCTGCGTGGGCTGCGTCGCGGGCTATCACGGCATCGACTGCTCGTTCGACTGCCCCACCAACCACTGCCTCGGGACGATGACCTGCGGGGGCGGGGGCATCCCCATCGCCTGTACCCCGTGCGAGGACGGCTACTACGGTGACGCCTGCGGGCTCTCGTGCGACCCGGGGAACTGCGACCTCGGGGTCGCGTGCGACCAGGCGACCGGGGACCAGACCGGCTGCAGCAGCTGCGCCGACGGCTACTTCGGGGGCACCTGCGACCCGTGCACCCCGGTCGATCACTGCGCGGGCGACGTCACGTGCGGCGACGCGTCGGACTCCTGGTGCTCGGTCTGCGACGCCGGCTACACCCAGGCCTTTCCGGGCGACGACTGCACCGATGACAACGAGTGCAACGGCGAGGGCAGCGGCCACAACTGCGACGTCAACGCCACCTGCGTCAACACCGCGGGGGGCTTCACGTGCGCGTGCGACCCCGGCTTCACGGGCGGCGGCGTCACGTGCTCGCCGGTCTACACGAGCTGTGTGGACGCCTACGAGAGCGGCGAGATCACGAGCGGCCTCTACTACATCGATCCCGACGGCGACGGCGGCGTCCCGATGATCAGCGCTTACTGCGACCAGACGACGACGGTCGGCGGCGTGACCGGCGGCTGGATGCTGATGGCCAAGTTCAGCCAGCATCAGAGCATCGATGGCCTCTCGAGCACCCTCTATGACCAGTACTTCGGCGCCGCAGGCGGGGCGCTGTGGATCGAGGGCAACGCCATGGCGGTCCCGACCTCGACGACGCTGCTCGAGGACAACTACCACGTCGAGAGCGTCGCCTGGGCGGACTACCTCGCCACCGGCCACCGCTACGAGCTGCGGCAGAACTTCTTCAAGCCCGCCGGGGCGGCGACCTTCGACGCGGCCTTCCGCTTCACCTACAACGGCGCCACCACGCAGGACGGCACGACGCCCGAGTGGCTGCGCGCCTGGCAGCTCCTCGATCGGCGCGTCATCAGCGACACGACCGGGATCCCCTGGAACGTCGAGACCGACTACCACCGGTTCTGGCTGCCCTTCAGCTCGGCAGCGACGGGCAACCTCTACACCGGGTGCGCCAGCTACGGGTTCGAGGCGACCGGCTGCGGCAAGGACGACGTCAGCGGCAACGCCCGTCGCTACGGCAACGCCGGCGTCATCGGCCACGCCAGCGACAACAACGACCCCGCGGCGGCGTGGGCCCCGCACATGAACCGCTCGTCGACCTATGACGTCGTCTTCGTCCACCAGGCGGCCGCGACCTACGGCGTGACGGGCGCCAAGATGGCGCTGCTCTACTGGATCCGCGAGGAGCGCTGCAGCCTCCACAGCGACTGCGACAGCGGCTACTGCGCCGCCGACACCTGCGTCGCCTACCAGGAGAGCTGCAACGCGCTCTACAACGCCGGGCAGCACACCGACGGCACCTACTTCATCGACCCCGACGGGGCGAGCGGCAGCGGCGCCCCCTACGCCGCCGTGTGCGACATGGAGGCGGGCGTCGGCGGCTGGACCCGCGTGGCCTACGAGGACTTCGAGAGCGGCACCACCTCGGGGTGGAGCTGGGACGGCGGGATCACGACGTGCGGGGCGTTTGGCAAGATCCTGGGTGGTTACGGGGTCTACGCCAACGGGTACACCCTCAAGACCTACAGCTGGGCGGCGGTGCCGCACACCCAGGCCCGCCTCAACATCCAGTTCGTCAAGATCGACTCGTGGGACGGCGAGAACGGCTACGTCGACTTCATCGAGACCAGCGCCCAGGGCAACAAGGTCTTCTGGCAGGGGAACTACGTCCCCACCAACGGGACCGAGGTGTGCGGAATCAGCGGCGACGCGAACTACGTAGAGCTGAAGGCGGACGTCACGCTCACGCTGAACATGACGACGAACAGCGCGGACGTGCGCGGCGCGTCCGATCTCAACGAGGTCGCGACCAACGAGTCCTGGGGGCTGGACAACGTCTTCATCTGGGTGAAGTGACCCGCGGCTGACCGTAATGTCAATAAGGTTGACATTGCGCCGGCTTCGATCACCACAGCGTGAAGACGACGCCGAGGCCGAGCGCGAGCGCGGCCGCCGGGGTCTCCCAGACCGTCTCGCCCGACACCCGAGCGCGCGCGCGGGTCACGGGGAAGGCGCCCTCGACGGTGGCCGCGAGGGCGACGCCGGGGGAGACGGGCAGGCGCCCGCCGAGGCGCAGGCCCGGGGCGACCCAGAGGGCGCTGGCCGTGCCCGTCACGCCGTCGCCGCCGAAGCGCTGCGTCCCGATGGCCAGCACCGCGCAGGTCGACCACGGGCCGAGGCGCAGACACCCGTGCAGCTCGCCGGCGCCGAGGGGGGCGGCGACGCGGCCGCCGGGAACGTCCCCGGCGCCGAGGAGGTGGAGGCTGGCCGCGGCCCCGAGCGACCAGCCGTCGCCGCCGACGGCGACCTCGACGCGGGGGCCGAGGGTGACGCCGGGGGCGAGGGCGGCGCCGCCGACCGCGTAGACGCCGAGCTCGCCCCGGAGCGGCGCTGCGGGGGCGGCGGATGGGGTGGGCTCGGGGTCGAGGCGCGCGATCAGCGGGCGCTCCTCCTCGCGGTCGGCCGCGCGGCGGTCATCGTACGGCCAGGCGG
>PHBI01000208.1 GCA_002841945.1 Deltaproteobacteria bacterium HGW-Deltaproteobacteria-14 | reverse complement strand
CAGCACGCCGACCCAACCAAACGCTGGCTAGCCGCGATCGAGGCACTGTGCGGCGCGCTGGAGTCGCCCCCGCCGGATCCCCGCTCGGCGGCGGACGGCCTGTCGCTGACGGTCGACGTGGAGGGGCGCTGGGTGCTCGTGACGAGCGCTGGCGAGGCGGCGCGCCTGGTCGGCGCCCCGGCGGGCCAGCCCGCGCCGATCGCGCGTGCCCTCGAGGCGCTCGCGCCCGCGCTGGCGGTCGCGGCCCCCGCCGTCGGCTCGAGCGACCCCCGCGCGGCCTGGGCTCGAGCGACCCACGACGCACTCGTGCGCGGCGAGGTGAGCTTCGACGCCGCGGTGATCGCGCCGTTCAAGCGCCACGACCTCACCCGGGGACAGGTCCGCGCGCTGGTTCACGTCGGCCTCATCGAGGTCGGCGGCCTCTACAAGGCGCTGGCGCAGCGCTGGGGGGTGAACGACGCCGAGTACCAGCGAGCGCTCGACTTCTTGCGCCGCGCCAACGCCGCCCTCGACTTCCGTCCGTACCGGCGAGGCGACCCGCCGCCCCCAACGGACCCGTGATTGCTGCATCGCACACACGGCGACCGTGCTAATCCGCTTGCAGGACGCCGGCGCTCGGATAAGGATGCGCGCGCTATGGCCATTATACCGAACGTCGTCAAATCCGCTGGTCGTTACGTCACGCGCCACCCTCGGGTGGTGGGTGAGATCGCTCGCTACGCGCTACAGCGCCGGCTCGCGATCCCCCTCGACAGCCTCCGCTACTTCGCCAACCAGCCGGGAGGCACGGGCCCCAAGGACATCGTCCTGTCGGCCAAGTCGCCGGCGCTCGGCGTGGGAGCGACCCTCGACGCGATGGGGACGATGGTCCGCGTCGACGCCAACGTGTACGTCGACCACGTGCACGCGGGCCCGGGCGAGCTCCGGGTGACCATCCGGGTCAAGGACCTCAAGGCCTCGGTCCTGAACAACCTCGACGGCAACCTCGCGAAGCTCCTCAAGTCCGGGGTCCTGAACCTGGCCAAGCCGGCGAGCCTGCTCTCGATGATGGGCGGCAAGAAGCCGGCGCTCATCGTCGAGGCCAAGGACGATATGTTCGTCCTCGACCTGATGCAGGTGAAGTCCCTCGCGCGCGACAGCCGCCTGCAGAAGGCGCTCGCCACCCTGAGCCCGGTCCTCGCCGTCTCGGACGTCCGCACCGAGGGCGACACCCTCCTGCTGGCGCTCAAGGCGAGCCCCAAGGGGTTCCGCGAGGCCCTGGCGGCGATTCGGTCGTAGCGCGCCCGTCAGCGGGTGCGCGGCGCAGCAGCGTCGGCGCCCGCGGAGAGCGCGAGCGGGGGTGGGGAGCGCGAGCGCCTCAGCCCGCGCGCTCGAGCAGGCCATCGGCGACCAGCTCATCGAGCAGCTCGGCCCCCTCGGCGGCGTCCAGCCCGAGGTCGCCGAGGGTCGCGAGGAGCGCCTCCCGGGTCGCGCCCGGCCGCGCGGCGGTCAGCAGCGTCGCCAGCTCGTCGGAGGCGAAGGACAGCGCCGCGCCGGCGTCCCCCTGGCCGGCGGTGGCCTCGACCAGGACGTGCTCGGCTTGACCCGGGTCCACCGGGGTCCGCGGCAGGCGCACCGGACCCGCGAGCAGCGTCTCGAGCGGCGAACGGCCGCCGCGCTCCAGCGCCGCCCGAATGACGCCGTAGGCCTCGAGGGTCCCGTGGGGACAGGCGACCACCCGGGCGGTCCCGACGAGGCGCAGCGCCGCGCCATCGGCCCACGGCGCCGCGACGCCGCGACGCGCCTCGGCCATGGCCCGCTCGAGCGCGATGACGCCGCGCTGAAGCGGGACCCGCGCCGCCGCCGCGAGGTGCTCCCCAAAGGCCGCCGCGAGGGAGCCGCGGGCCTGCACGGCGCCGTGGAAACGCGGCCCGGAGAAGAAGGCGTCGTGGCTCCGGACGGCGACGCCCGCCGCCGCCAGCGCCGCCGCGCTCACCGGGTGCTCCTCGAGCAGCGCCTGCAGCGAGCGGTGCCGCCGCAGCGGATCGACCCCGTAGGCGCGCCGATCGGGGCCGACCAGCCACCCCCGCTCGACCGCCGTCAGCGCCAGCCCGGAGAGCGTGGCCTCCGGATCGGCGTATACGCGATCCGCGAACGCGCCGTCGAAGAGCATCCGCACCACGACACGCTGCAACGCAACATGGCCCATCACATCAACCCCATAGTGCTCAGGAGTCTCCGCCGTGCATCGCGGCGAGGTCGAGGCCGGCCAGGGTCGCCGCGATCCGCTCGAACCCCGGCAGGGTCGCCTCGAGCCCGTTGCGCTCGCACTCGAACACGACCGCCTTGAGGTTCGCCGCGCGGGCCACCGCGGCCTCGAAGATCTGCCAGGTGTCGGGCAGGACGTTGACGTCGTGGCCGTCCTCGATCCAGCTCAGCCCCTGGTGGTGCCGCTCGCGCCCTCCCGCGACGTGCATCTCGACGACGCGCTCGCACGGGAAGCCGTCGAGCCCGGTGAGCGGCGCGTGCCCGCACGCGCGCTGGTAGATGGCGAGGTGCGCCGTGTCGAGGAGCATCCCGGTGTCCGCGCGCTCGCAGACCCGGGCGAAGAAGTCGAGGACGTGCAGATCGCCGACCCACACCTGCCCCGGGGGGTTCTCCGGCAGCACCTCGCGCCCGGTCGCCTCGCGCAGGCGCACGATGCCCTCGGCCAGCGCGCTCGCGGCGGTGTCGGTCAGGATCGGGGGCAGCAGCAGCATGTTCCCGCGCTCCCGCGGGCCGAAGTGCCACAGCCCCGCGTCGCCGCACAGCCACGCCGGCGAGACCTCCTCCACCACCGCGCACACGGCGTCGAGCCAGGGGCGATCGAAGTCCTCGGGCTCGTCGAGGTTCACGTCGAGGAAGTGATAGGTCACCGGCGCGCCGCTCGCGACCCACCTCCGGGCGTCCTCGTCGAGGCCCCTGTCCACCTCCACGCCGAGCTCGAGGAAGCCCGCCAGGTCGGGGCGCCGCGCCCTCAGCTCGAGCGGGTCCAGCGCGCCGGACGCGGACCGCGCGCCGTATTCCGTCGAGACGCCGACGCCGAGCCGCGCAAGCCCGCGAACCCGCCCAAGAAAGTCCATCGCCACGCCGCTCCGCTTTGTTGTTGACCGCCTCGGGGGGCATCCCTATCATCCGCGCGCCCTAGGAGCCAGCGGCGAAGCTGTGCCGCTCTCCCCGGGGTACGACCCCCAAGCCCGCGCCGCCACGCGCGGCACGCCACCGGGCGGGGCCACGGCCCGAGAACCCGACGCCTGAGCAATGAAGACCACCGACCTCCAGCAGCACGTCGCGTCGATGCCCGACGCCGGGATCGTCCTCGAGGGCGAGCTCCCGGCGGAGTGGGCCGCGTCGTCGTTGCTCGGCGCCTACCAGGCGCGCTCCGGGCTGCGCCTGCGGCTCGAGATCCGGCCGGTCAACGACAACATCCTGGTGCTCGGCACGGCGACGATCACCCTCGCCTTCGAGTGCAGCCGCACCCTGGTCCCGTCGGAGATGGTCCTGGAGCTCGACTTCAGCGAGCTCTACGTCCCCGAGGACCGACACGAGTTCAACCTGGGCACGGGCATCGACGTCAGCGACGTCGACGCCCTCGACGACGAGCCGTACGTCATCAAGAACGGCGTCGTCGATCTCGAGGAGCTCATCCGCGAGGAGCTGGTCCTCGCCCAGGATCCGTACCCGGTCGCCGACGCGGATGCCCGCGCCGACGGCTCGGACGAGGTGCCCGTGTGGGCCAGCGAGGCGGTCGATGTCGACCCGCGCTGGGCCGCGCTGGCGAAAGTGAAGCTGGACTGACGGCGACCGCCAGTCCCCCTGACCTGTAATCGGAGGCTCCCGTGGCCGTACCCAAGCGCAAGACGAGCAAGGCGAAGCGTCGCTCACGCCGCGCTCAGCATGATCGCATCACCCTGCCCAACGTCACCATCTGCGAGAACTGCGGTGCTGACATGCTGTCGCACCACGCATGCTCGAGCTGCGGCTACTACCGCGGCCGGGTCGCGGTGATCATCGCCGCCGAGGTCGAGGCCGCCGAAGAGGCGGAAGAGTAGGCGCGATGCCGACCATCGCAGTCGGCAGCGACCACGCGGCGATCGCGCTTCGGCGCGCCATCGCCGCGCACCTCACGGGGCGCGGGCTCGACGTCGTCGAGCTGGGTCCCGGCGACGGTGAGAAGAGCGACTACCCCGAACAGGCTCGCCTGGTCGCCGAGGCCGTGGTGCGCCACGACGCCGAGCTGGGCGTGCTCTGTTGCGGCACCGGCATCGGCATGTCGATCGCGGCCAACAAGATCGCCGGGATCCGCGCGGCGCTCGTGCACGATCCGGTCACGGCGCGGCTCGCGGCGCAGCACAACGCCGCCAACGTGCTGTGCCTGGGCGGGCGACTGCTGGCCCCCGAGTACGCCACCGAGCTCGTCGACGCCTGGCTCGACACCGCGTTCGAGGCCCGCCACCAGCGGCGCCTCGACATGATCGCGGCGCTCGAACGCGCGGGGGACTGAGGTGCGCTGCCCCTTCTGCGCCGCCGTGGACAACCGGGTCATCGACTCGCGCATGGCCCGCGACGGGCGCGCCATCCGCCGCCGCCGCCACTGCGAGGGCTGCAGCGGGCGCTTCACGACCTACGAGGAGGTCGAGAGCACCTTCGCGGACGTCGAGAAGCGCGGCGGCCACACCGAGCCGTTCAACCTCGAGAAGCTCACGCGGAGCCTGCGCCTGGCGTGCAAGAAGCGCCCCGTGGCGCTCACCACGCTCACCGAGTTCGCCGAGCGCCTCGAGGCGCTGAGCTCCGCGCGCCCGAAGAAGACGATCACGTCCCAGGAGATCGGCGACGCCGTGTTGGCGTTCCTGCGCGATCTCGACCCGGTCGCGTACGTCCGCTACGCCTCGGTCTATCGGTCCTTCGGGACGATCGACGAGTTCACCCGCGAGCTGCTGACCTTCCGCCCGCAGGCGAGCGAGCTGGGCGGCGCCGAGCGCGACACGGCGGCAGCGGCGGGGCCGCGCCAGCGCGACGACAGCGCCGGCCTGGTCGAGCCGCTGTGAGCGCCGCCGGATCATGAGCGACCCGGACCGCCGGGACGACGATCTGCGCTGGATGGCCAGGGCGCTGACCCTCGCCGCCAAGGGGTGCGGGCGGACGAGCCCCAACCCCATGGTCGGCGCGGTGATCGTGCGCGACGGCGAGATCGTCGGCGAGGGCTTCCACCCCCAGGCGGGCGAGCCCCACGCCGAGGTCTTCGCCCTGCGCGAGGCCGGGGCGCGGGCCAAGGGCGCCACCGCCTACGTCAGCCTCGAGCCGTGCAACCACCACGGCCGCACCCCCCCTTGCACCGAGGCGCTGATCGCCGCCGGGGTCAGGCGGGTCGTCGTCGCCGCGACCGACCCCAACCCCCTGGTGTCCGGCCGCGGGCTCGATCGCCTCGCGGTCGCCGGGGTCGCGGTGGTCAGCGGCCTGCTCGAGCCCGAGGCGCGGCGCCTCAACGAGGCCTTCGAGCGCTGGATCACCACTCGCCGCCCCTTCGTCACCGTGAAGCTCGCGACCTCCCTCGACGGGCGCATCGCGGCCCCCGGCGGGCAGAGCCAGTGGATCACCGGCCCGCCCGCCCGCGCCCGCGTGCATCGCCTGCGCGCGCACGCCGACGCCGTCCTCGTCGGCAGCGAGACGGCGCTGGCGGACGACCCTCGCCTGACCCCCCGCGACGTCCCGGGCCTGTGGCGACCGCCGCTCCGGATCGTCGTCGACTCCGCGCTGCGCGTGCCCGCCCGCGCCAAGCTCTTCGATCCAGCCGCCCCGGGCGGCGCGCTGGTCGCGACCGCCCTCCCCGAGGACGCCCCGGCGGCCCGCGCCCTGACCGATCGCGGCGTGACCGTGTGGTCGCTGCCGGGCGCGGACGGCCGGGTGGACCTCGCTGCCCTGCTCGCGCGCCTCGGCGCCCGGGAGCCGGCGCCGGTGACCTCGCTGCTCGTCGAGGGCGGCGGCGTGCTGGCCGGAGCCTTGCTTCGCGCCGGCCTCGTCGACAAGCTCGTCACCCACGTCGCCCCGCTCGTCATCGGCGGCGACGGCAAGCCGGCCTTCGGCCCCCTCGGCCTCGCGGCGCCGGCCGACGGCCCGCGCTTTCGGTTCGAGGCGATCGAGCGGCTCGGTGATGACCTCGAGATCGTCGCGTACCCCGCGCCCCAGGAGACCTAGGTGTTTACCGGCCTCATCGAAGATCTCGGCGTGCTCCGCACCCGCTCACGCCACAGCGGCGGGGCGCGGATGGCCATCGAGACCGCGCTGCCGATGGCCGAGATCGCCCTCGGCGACAGCGTGGCGGTCAACGGCGCCTGCCTCACCGCGGTCGCCTTCGACGGGCGGCGCTTCTGGATCGACGTCTCCGCGGAGACGCTGCGCCGCACAACGCTTGGCGACCTTCCAATTGGCGCCCCCGTGAACCTCGAGCGTGCAATGCAACTCGGCGGTCGCCTCGGCGGCCACCTGGTGCAGGGGCACGTGGACGGGGTCGGCCGCTACGTCGAGAAGAAGGTCGTCGGCGACGGCTGGGAGCTCACCTTCGAGCTCCCCGAGGAGCTGCTGCCCCAGGTGGTCGCGAAGGGCTCCATCTGCATCGACGGCGTCAGCCTGACGGTGGCGACGCTGACGGACCCGCGGGTGACCATCGCCGTCATCCCGCACACCGGCGCCAAGACGACGCTGACGAGCCTGGCCATCGGGGCCTCCGTGAACGTTGAAACCGACGTGATCGGCAAGTATGTTCAGCGCGTCCTCGGCCGCACGCGAGGCGAGTCCGCGGGCCTCTCCCGCGAGACCCTCGCGGCCTTCGGATTCACCTGATCCCCGCTCGGAGCCCCGTCATGGCCCTTCGCCGCCTCATCAGCAGCCTCGCCCTCACCGCGCTCGCGTGCGCTCCGGCCTGCGGCGACGATGGCGGCGGCGGCTCCGACGCCGTGACCCCGATCGGCGGGCCGGATCTGCCGGCGGCCCTCGTCACCGTCCAGGAGCGCGTCCCCACCGCCGACTTCGAGGCCGCGGCCCAGTCCGACGCCGACCTCATGGCCGTCGCCGCCTTCACCGTCGCGGAGGTCGCCGGCCGCCTCGAGGACTCCGCCGGGGCCGCCGTCTTGTGGGCCGAGGGCGAGGGCAAGGCCGCCGTCCGCCGCTGCCAGGGCGGCGCGTGCGGCTACGCGATCGCGACGCGCGACGCCCAGGGCGCGACCCGCTGGACCGACTCCGCCGGCGCGGCCGTCACGGGCCCGACGGTCGGGCGCCCGAGCCTCACCAAGGACCTCGAGGGCTTCGACCTCGACGGCAAGACGGTCGCGGTCACCCCGGCGGCGCTGTCCAGGAGCGCCTCGGTCCAGCTCCACAAGGACGATCTCCCCGCGGTCGACTTCTCGCGCCGCCGCTTCGTGGCGCTCAACACCTTCGGGCCGGCGTTCGGGACGACCCTCGACTTCGTCACCGCCCGGGTCGGCGACACCTTCGACGAGGTCGTCGCCGTCGACTACGTCCGCGAGGGCGACGTCGCCGCGACGCTCCGCGACCTCGACGCGCTCGACGCCGTCCTGTGGCTCACCCAGGCGGTCCGCCAGGAGACCCAGGGGGGCGGGCGCGCACACAAGACCGTCGGCCTGACGGTCAACCGCGGCGTGTTCGGCGACCTGACCTACACCCGCGACGAGGTGGCCGCGGCCCTCGCGGGCAACGTCGGCGGCGGACCCGGGCTGCTGTTCCTCGCCGGGGGCGACAGCTACGGCGACGGCAGCGCCGACCAGCTCGGCTCCGGGAGCCTCTGGAAGGCGGTCGACGGCCTCGGCTCGGTGATCGTCGGGATCGAGGGCGAGGCCGACGTCGCCGACGTCCTGCGCGCCGCCGCCGCCTTCTTCGACGCCTGGCTCGACGGCGCGACCCCGCTCTCGCAGGCCCTCGCCGCCGGCGACGCCGCCCTGACCGCCACCGGCGCGCACCTGCGCTCGAACCTCGGCGACGACAGCGCGACCTGGGTCCGCCCGGACGCCGCCATCACCCCGCCGATCGCGTACAGCCAGGCCCGCCTCACCGCGCCCTTCACGGCGACGCCCTACTGCGCCCCGCCCGGTCAGCCCAAGCAGCCCCAGACCAGCACCTTCACCACCGCGTGGTCGGACGTGACCTTCGACGGGGCCTACTTCGAGGGACACCGCGTCCTCGAGTCGAGCGATCTGACCGTCGACACCGTCGTCCGCGGCGTGTTCACCGGCTTCGCCGTGGGCGACCGGGTGCAGGTCGAGGCGATCGGCGACTTCGACAAGAACTTCCGCGCCTTCCACGGCTTCGGCGAGGGCGTGATCGAGTCCGTCGACACCGACGACGACGGCAAGGTGACCGTGGCCTTCACCGGGGTCGCGCACGCCGCCGAGTACACCGACGCCGCCGGCGACGAGTGCGTCCTGAACAACCCCCGCCTCGCCACCACGACGAGCGGCCTCGGCAAGCTCGAGTTGACCCCCTGACGGCGGCTCGGTATGAAGCCGACCCTCGACCCCGGAGGAAGCGATGCCGCGCATCATCGAAGGCCACCTGGACGCACGCGGCGGACGCTTCGCGCTCGTCGTGAGCCGGTTCAACGCCTTCATCACCGAGCGCCTCCTCGAGGGGGCGATCGACACGCTGGTGCGCCACGGCGCTGACAAGGACGCGCTGACCGTGGTCAGGGTCCCGGGCGCGTTCGAGCTGCCGACGGCGATCCGCTGGCTCACCGACAGCGGCGAGTACGACGCGGTCCTCGCGCTCTCGTGCGTGATCCGCGGCTCGACCCCGCACTTCGACTACGTCGCCAACGAGGTCTCCAAGGGCATCGGTCACATCACCCTCGACAGCCGGGTCCCGGTCGCCTTCGGGGTGCTGACGACCGACACCATCGAGCAGGCGATCGAGCGGGCCGGCACCAAGGCCGGCAACAAGGGCGCCGACGCCGCCATGGCGGCCATCGAGATGGTCAGCCTGAAGAAGGCGCTCGCCGGTGGGTAGCCGCCGCAAGTCGCGCGAGCTCGCGCTGCAGGGGCTCTACGCCCTCGAGTTCGGTACGCCAAAGATCGACGGCGTCGTGCGCGAGCTGCGCCGCCTCGCGGCGGAGCCGGCGAGCGAGGACGAGGACCTCGCGACCCTGGTGAAGGGGGCCGACGCGGGGACCCTGGACTTCGCCGAGAAGCTGGTCCGCGGTGTTGCAGCGCACAAGGACGAGATCGACGTGCTCCTCGGGGAGTGCTCGACCAACTGGAAGGTGGCGCGGATGGCGATGGTCGACCGCAACATCCTCCGGATGGCCACCTTCGAGCTCAAGTGGCTCGCCGACATCCCCCCCAAGGTCACCCTCAACGAGGCGATCGAGATCGCCAAGCGCTACGGCACCGCCGACTCGAGCGCGTTCATCAACGGGATCCTGGATCGGGTCGCCGCGGTCACCCGCGAGCCTTAGGCCCGCGCAGCGATGGCCACCCTCGAGTTCATCCTCCCCGAGCTGCGCGCCCTCGACGACGCGCCCGGGGACGTGCTCGTCGTCGCCGCCTTCGCCGACGAGCGCCCCCTCGAGGGGGTGAGCGGGCTCGTCGACTGGCGGCTGTGCGGCGCGCTCAGTCGCTGGCGCCTCGGCGGCTTCTCCACCGGCGACCTGGGCGAGCAGGTGCTCTACCCCACGGGCCGCCGGCTCAGCCACCCGCGACTGCTCTTCGTGGGCCTCGGCCGCCGCGACGACTACCGCCCCGACCGCGCCTTCGCGGTCGCCCGGGCGACCCGCGACGCGGTGGTCCGCCTCGGCGCCGAGCGCCTCACGACCGGCCTCTTCGGCCTCGACCGCCTGCCGAGCCCCCTCGAGCGCACGGCGCTGAAGCTCGTCGAGCTGCTCGGCGAGCCCCCGAGCCTGAGCCGCATCACGATCGTCGCGGACCTGGCGACCCAGGGGAAGATCAAGGACGGCATCCACATCTTCGGGACGTCGCCGGACTGACCGCGCGGGCCGACTATGGTGCAGTGCACACGAGCGGATAGAGCCAGCTCGAGGCGCTGACGCCCGCCGCGCTGCGCCCCCCGAAGGCGACGAGGCCGCGGGCGGGATCGAGGGCCCACCCCGCGTCGATGGGCGCGCCGGGCGCCGCGAGGGGCACCAGCAGGTGGGCCGGCGCGAGCGGGTCGACCCGCACCACGCGCGCGTCCCCCGCCGCGCCACCCGCGACGAACAGCGCGGCGCCGCCGTCGTCGTCCCACAGGGCGACCGCGCCGCTCCCAAGCGCGGCCGCGAGATCGACGCGCACCGGGGCGACCCAGGTCGGTGGGTCCGGCGCGAGGCTCCAGATCGCCACCCCGGTACCGTCCGCCACCGCGAGCCGCAGCGCCTCCGCGCGGAAGCCGAACGTGAACGGCCCCTCCCCCGCCTGGGGCGCGCCCCCCGCGGCCGCCGCCGCGACGGGGACCGGCGTCCAGCCGAGGACGTCGAGGTCGAGGCGCCACACCGTGATCGCGCCGGCGGCGTCCGCAGCCGCGAGCCACCCGGCGTCGCCGGCGGGATCCGCCGCCAGCGCGCCGTGCGCGAAGTGGGGCGTAGACGTCGCCGTGGTCGCCGCCTGAGTGAAGCCGACCCCGGGGCGATAGCTGACCAGCGCAGCGCCCCCGGTGGCCTCCGGTTCGCCCGCGACGAGCACCGCGCGCCCGTCCGCGCTGTCCCACAGCGCCAGGGCTCCGACGCTGCCGGTCCAGCCCGCCGCCGCCCCCGGCGCCACCTCGGCCGTCCAGGTGCTCGCGTTCG
>PHBI01000006.1 GCA_002841945.1 Deltaproteobacteria bacterium HGW-Deltaproteobacteria-14 | reverse complement strand
CGCGCCGCCGGTCTTCGCGGATCCGCCGCCGCCCGCCGCGACGCCGTCGTCGCCGCCGCCGCCCGGGCGCCGTCCGTCGCCGCTGGCGGTCGGGCGGCTGGCGCCGCGCTTCATCCTCCAGACGCTGAACCCCGAGGCGTACGGGGCGGTGACGTTCTCGACGCGGCGCAACGTCGGCCCCGACGCCGCCGAGCCAAAGCGCGCGCTGCTGCTCTCGTTCGCGGCGTCGCACTGCGCGCCCTGCAGGCAAGAGCTGCCCGAGATCGCGGCCCTGGCCGCGCGCTTCGGCGGGCGCGGGGTCGCGACCGCCGTCGTCGTCGTCGACGACGAGCCCGCGGGGGTCGAGGCGATGCGGGCGCTGCTGGTCGACGGGCTCCGCTTCCCGGGGGCGGTGCTCAAGGACGCATTCAGCCTCGTCGGGCGGCGCTACGGGGCCGAGGTCCTGCCGCTCAACGTCGTGGTCGATGGCGAGGGGAGGGTGGCGTGGTTCGCGAGCGGCTACGCCCCCGAGCACCTCACCGCGATCGAGGTCGCCCTCGCGGAGCTGGCGTCCCCGGCGGCGCCGTCCCCCGAGCCGGCGCCGTCCCCCGAGCGGTGATCTCGCGGCCGCTCAGCGCGGCTCCACCCGGAAGCGCACGAAGCCGAGCCGACCAGGTGGCTCGAAGGCATGCGCCTTGGCGGCCGCCTCGAGGCAGCGTTGGAAGGCGGTGTTCCGAGGGGCGTCCACGCGGCTCACCCGACCGTCGCCGGTGAGGAGCACGATCGGCTCGAGGGTCCGTCCGCCGGTCTCGTGGCGCGTGTAGCAGCGTCGCACCGCGCCGAGCAGCTTCTGACCGGCCGCCGCCGCGGCCTCGGGGGTGCTGCCGATCGCGCTCGCGCCTGCGTCCTCGCCTCCTCCCGCGCTCGCGCCTGCGTCCTCGCCTCCTCCCGCGCTCGCGCCTGCGTCCACGGTCGCGGCGGCCCCCGCGTCTTCGTCCACTCCCGCGGCCGCCTCCGCGCCAGCTGTCGCGTTCGCCCGCGCGTCCTCGCTCTCAGCTGCGACGGCCCTCACGTCCTCACGCGCCGCCGCGTCCGCAGCCGCTCCCGCGCCCCCACGGGCTTCTGCGACGGCCCTCGCGTCCTCTCGCGCTCCCGCGTCCGCTCCGACGCCCGCACCCGTCTCCGCGTCGACCGCCGCCCCGGCGCTCGCGTCGTCGGCGGCCACCACCGCGCCCCGCTGCGCCCCGCGCTGTGGATCGAGGAGCACGTAGAGCAGCAGCGCCGCCGCGAACGCCGCCGGGATCAGCCACAGCGGGAAGCGTCGCGGCGCGAGGGGCTCGGCGGGTGTGTGTGCGTTCGCACCATCGGCCATCGGGGAGGCTTGAGGTTGGGGACCCGGGGAATACTGCGTTGCAGCAAGCGGGGGCGCGGTGGTCCCCTCCATGGTGTCGTCGAGCTCCGCCCGACGGGGCTCCGCCGCCGCTCGCCGTGGGGCGTCCGGCTCGGTCGGCGCGTCGTCGAGGGGCACCGCGGCGAGCGCGGCGCGCAGCGCGTCCGCGGAGGGGTAGCGTTCCTCGGGGGTCTTGCCCAGGCAGCGGCGGATGACCGCGTCGAGCGCGCGGATGGCCGGTCCCGTCCCGAGGCGCTCGGGGAGGTGCGGCGGCGGCTCGGACAGGTGCTTGAACATCAGGCCGAGCTTGTTCGGCGCGTCGAAGGGCAGGCTGTCGGTCAGGACGTCGTACAGGGTCACGCCGAGGCTGTAGAGGTCGGCCCCCGGGCCGATCTCGCGCCCGTCGATCTGCTCCGGGCTCATGTAGGCGACGCTGCCGACGGTGGCCCCGGTCGCGGTGAGCTCGGTGGACTCGTCCTCGACCACCTTGGCGATGCCGAAGTCGAGGACCTTGGCGTGGATGGCGCCGGCGGGGCTGCGCCCGAGGGCGATGTTCGCTGGCTTCAGGTCGCGGTGGATGATGCCCGCGCGGTGGGCCTCCGCGAGGGACTCGCAGACCTGCATCGCGACGATCCGCGCGGTCGCCGGCGCGAGCGGCCCGCGCTCGTCGACGATCCGGTCGAGGGTCGCCCCCTCGAGGTGCTCCATCGCGAGAAACAGCGCGCCGTCCGCGAGCTCCCCGAAGTCGTGCACCGTGACGGTGTGCGGGCTCCGCAGCGCGGCCGTGGCGCGCGCCTCCCTGACGAAGCGCTTGGCGAGCGCGTCGCGCGCCGGCCCGGCGGCGTACAGCATCTTGAGCGCGACCTTGCGCGCCATCGCCCGCTGCCAGGCCAGATACACGATGCCCATCCCGCCCTGACCGAGCACGTCGAGGATCAGGTAGCGATCCTGGACGAGCTCGCCGATGCGCGCGTCGCCGAAGCCGAGGGCGAGGAGCGCCGCGCCGTCCACCGGGCAGCGGGTCCACTCCGGCGGGTGACGCGCGAGGCACTCGGGGCAGATCATCATCGCTGGCCCCCGGTCACTCGATGCCCACCCGCACCGTGCCGCTGCTCGGCTCGTTCGGCAGCAGCAGCACGGCGGTCGTGACCCCGGCCGCGACGACGCCGCCGATGATGGCCCAGGTCCACCACTCCTCGTACCAGGCGCGCGGCTCCTCGAGGAGCTGCATCCGCAGCTGGGTGGCGCGCCCGTCGAAGACGTAGGTCTCTTTGTAGAGGGGGTAGAAGCCGTCGGCCTGGAGCGTGACGCCGTACTTGCCGGCGGCGAGCGCGGGGAGGCTCGCGCCGCCCGCATAGGGCAGGGGATCGCTGGCGCCGACCGCGAGGCGCCCGCTGTCGACGTTCGCCTTGACCGTCAGCTCGCCGCGCCCACCGACGGGGCGCCCGAGGAGCCCCCAGGTGGCGTAGCGCAGGGCGAGGGCGAGCTCGGGCTCGTCGCCACGCAGGGACTCGCTGGTGCGGTGGGCGACCCGCGCGCCGTCCACGTCCATCAGCTTGAGCGTGATGACGAAGCTGTCTCCGAGCCGGCCGACGCTGCCCGTCACGAGGTAGTCGACCCCCAGCGCGCCGCCGATCGCGATGAGGCACGAGGTGTCGTCGCTGCAGCCGAGCTGGTGCTTGTCGGCCGCGAACTGCAGCATCGTCGCGATCTCGTCCTTGGAGATGACGCTGAGCCCCTCGAAGCGCTTGAGCTCGAGGGTCAGGAGCTCGGTGAGGTTGCGCGCCAGCGCCGGCGCGACGCCGAACGCCGCGAGATCGATGACCGCGGCGGCGGTGCCGTCGGGGGCGATGGTGAGGGCGAAGGCGTCGCGGGCGGGGCCTCCGGGGGAGCCGACGCCGAGCAGCCGGTCGACGGCGGCGACGGCGGCCACGGCGAGCGCCCCGGGGTCGTCCGCCTCGGCCGACTCGGCGCCCGCGACGGTGGCGAGCTCGGCGTCCACCAGCTTGAGGGTGACGATCCAGGTCTCACCGAGCCGGCCGAGCCGGCCCGTGACGAGGCGGCGGGCGTCGACCGCGTCCTGCAGCCCGGCGAGGCATGCGCGGTCGCTCTGGCATGCGCGCAGGGACTCGCGGTCCTGCGCGTGCCCGAGCATCACCTGCAGCTCGCTCTCACCGAGGGCGGTGATCCCGGGCTGCTCGCCGAGGTGGAGCAGCAGCGCGTCCCCGATCCGGCGGGCCACCGCGGCGTCGGCCGGATCGGACGCGAGGTCGTAGACGACGACGCGCTCGGCGGCGGGGCCTGCCGCGCGCGCGGCGCTCGTGCCCGAGGCGACCAGCGTCGGCAGCAGCGCGCAAACCACGAGGCGATGAATCACGAGGAGGCCCCTCCGCGACGGTGATGGTCCGAGTCGCGTGATGGTAGCAGGGCCGGCGCCGGGCGTCAGCGGTGGACCGGCCAGCTGACGACGCTGCGGGCGAAGGGGAGGCGGGCGCCGAGGCCCAGGGGGGCGCAGTCGACGGTCGCCGCGGTCGCGTCGGCGAGCCCGGCGGCGTCGAGCTCGGCGCGGGTGAAGGGCCGGTCGGAGAAGACCCCGACGATCCAGGCGCAGCCTCGGCGTTCGCCCACCTTGGCGGCCGGGGGCAGCGCCTCACGGCGGGTCGGCGCGACGGCGGCCGCCGCGTCGCCCTCGGTCGGGTAGATCACCCGGACCGCCCCGGCGCCGTCGAGCTCGACGACCATCAGGTGGCCGGGGAGCTTCGCGCTGATCTCGAGGGTGAGCGTGTCGCCCGCCTGCGGCAGCGGTCCTCCCACGCTGAGCGCCGAGTCGCCGCCCGGGCCGTGGACGCGGACGATCAGCTGGTCGCCGCTGGCGCCGACCCCGACGCCGGCCCCGCTCATCGGCGTCTCATCGTGGCTGGCCGGGCCGCCGCCGACGTAGAGCGACACCCCCACGACCGCGAGGATGGCCGCCGCCATGGCGACCATGAAGGCCATCGGCGGGCGCTTGCGCGCCTGGCGGGCGGCGCCGAGGGACACGACCTTGCGCTCACCGGCCTCGTCCCGCGCCAGCGCCGCGGCCTCGGCCAGCTCGGGGTCCGCGTCGAAGAGCGCGTCGACCCGGGCCCGCTCGTCCGCCGACACGTCTCCGTCCAGGTAGCGCGCCACCAGCTCGAGCTGGGCTGGCTCGGGCGTCGCGCGCTGGGCCGCATAGCGCTCGCGGAGGAGCGCCTCGACCATGGAGTCGTCGCTGGGGCGTTGTGTGGAGCTCATGGCGGAAGCCTCGCAGGTCCGTTGTGCTACAAGAGACCAGCTGTGAGCAGGATGTAAACCAGCACGCCGGGTTTTTCCAGTCGCCGTCGGGGCGCGCCGAGGGCGCGTTTGATGCGGTGCACAATCAACGAGGTTTCCGAATGAGTGAGTCGTCAGGCCTCCCCCTTCGCATTTGCGTCATGCCGACCGGGGCGACCCCGCCCGAGGGCGCGCCGCTCGGCGCGGCGGGCGGGCTGGTCGCGCGGCTCGGCCTCGACGGCGGCGAGGTGCGCCTCACGGTCGTCCTGGTCGCGCGGCCGGTGGCGGAGCTGCGCTGGCTCTTCGACCAGGTTCTGCGCAAGGTGAAGAAGGCGTTCGAGCTCGCGGGGCCGGTGGTCTTCGAGGCCCCGGGCGTGCCGATCGAGATCGCCGAGACCCTCGCCCTCGACCTGCGCCACGGCTTCGGCGAGCGCGTGAGCCACGAGCTCGGCGCGGCGGTCGACACCCTGGCGGCGAGCGAGGCCCTGTACCGCGCGTGGGTCGAGGAGGACGCGACGCTCCGGACCAGCACCGCGATCGGCAGCGACATCGCGGCGTGGGGGCGCGCGCAGGCCGGCCGCCTGCCGGTCGAGGTGCGGGTCTACGACCGCGCCGCCGTCGAGCGCATGGGCTTGCGGCTCCTCACGGCGGTAGGCGGGGCCAGCGACGTCTCGCCCCCGACTTTGGTCGTCGCCCGCTACACCCCGGAGACGGCCGACGGCGCGCCCGAGGCCCCGCTGATGCTGCTCGGCAAGGGGGTCACCTTCGACTCGGGCGGGATCAACGTGAAGCCGTACGAGTCCTTCGTCAGCATGATGAAGAACGACATGGCGGGCGCGGCGCTGGCCTGGAGCCTGTTCAAGCACCTCGCGGAGGCCGGCTCGCCGCGTCCGCTGCTGCTCGTCATCCCGACCTGCGAGAACCCCATCGGTGAGGGGGCGATGCGCCCGGGTGCCGTGGTGAAGAGCTACCGCGGGCTCGACGTGCGCATCGATCACACCGACGCCGAGGGGCGGCTCATCCTCGCGGACGCCCTCGCGTGGGCGAGCGACAACTACCAGCCCGAGCGCGTGCTGTGCTTCGCGACGCTGACGACGGCCGCGCTGATCGCCTACGGCCCCTACGCGACCCCGGTCCACTTCGCGGCGCCGGACCTCGAGGCCGCCTTGACCCGCGCCAGCGACGCCAGCGGCGAGGATCTCCACTTCTTCCCGTCGCGCGTCTGGCACCTCGAGGCCAACCGCGACGAGGAGGCGGACCTGAAGAACACGGCGCGCCTGCCCAGCCACGCCGCGCGCGGCGCCGGCTCGCGCAACGCCGGCCACTTCCTGCTGCACTTCACCGATCGCCCGCTGACCCACTTCGACATCTTCGCGTCGACCTGGAACTGGGCCGGCGACGCCCCGGCGAGCGGCTGGGGCGCGACCGGCGCGCCGCTCAGGACCCTGGTCAAGGCGCTCGCGCTCCTCGACGCGTAGCCCCGCTTCACCCCATGCGCACGCGGTGGACCTCGTCCGAGCGGAGCAGCGCGTCGAAGTACGCGATCGTCTTCTCGAGCCCCGCCCGCAGCGGCACCGTCGGCTCCCAGCCGAGCGCCTCACGCGCCCGCGTGATGTCCGGCTGGCGTCGGGTCGGGTCGTCCTGGGGCAGCGGCGCCCAGACGATGCGGCTCTTGGAGCCGGTGATCTCCAAGGTGAGGTCGGCGAGCTCGCGGATCGTGAACTCGACGGGGTTCCCGAGGTTTATCGGCCCGATCACCTGGTCCTGCTCCATCATGAGCGTCGCGCCGCGCACCAGATCGTCGACGTAGCAGAACGAGCGCGACTGCGAGCCGTCGCCGTAGAGGGTGATGTCCTCGCCCGTCAGCGCCTGGACGATGAAGTTCGAGACGACGCGCCCGTCGTCCATCAGCATCCGCGGCCCGTAGGTGTTGAAGATCCGGATGACGCGGATGTCGACCTTGTTCTGGCGGTGGTAGTCGAAGCACAGCGTCTCGGCGACGCGCTTGCCCTCGTCGTAGCAGGCGCGCGGCCCGATCGGGTTGACGTGGCCCCAGTAGTCCTCGGTCTGCGGGTGTACCGTCGGGTCGCCGTAGACCTCGCTGGTCGAGGCCTGCAGGATCCTGGCGCGCACGCGCTTGGCGAGCCCCAGCATGTTGATCGTCCCCATGACGGAGGTCTTGACGGTCTTCACGGGGTTGTACTGGTAGTGCACCGGCGAGGCGGGGCAGGCGAGGTTGTAGATGCGGTCGACCTCGAGGAGGATCGGCTGGGTGATGTCGTGGCGCACCAGCTCGAAGTCCCGATGATCGCGCAGGTGGTCGAGGTTCTTCTTGCGGCCGGTGAAGAAGTTGTCGACGCAGACGACCTCGTGACCGCTCGCGAGCAGGCGCTCGCACAGAAACGAGCCGATGAAGCCGGCGCCGCCGGTGACCAGGACGCGCATGATCCCTCCTCGTGGTCCGCGTCGCCAGCGGACGCGTGGCGCGCAGGATAGCTGCGCCATCCGACAATTGCATTTGCGTCCTTCGGGTTTAACCTTCGCGGACCCGTCCGCACGAGCCGGGCCGAACCACCCGACGTCGCCCCCGCCGCCGTCCCTGGAGACCACATGACCGCTGAGTCGAACCCGCTTCTGGCCTGGGGCACGCTGCCCGACTTCGACGCCATCACCGCCGACCACGTCGGCCCCGCGATGCGCGCGACCCTCGCCCGGAGCGAGGCGGATCTGGCGGCGCTCGAGCTCAGCGCCCCGGATCTCGACGCCCGCGGCCTGGTCGCCGGTATCGAGCCCATCGAGGATCGCCTCGGCTGGACGTGGACCCTCGCCAACCACCTCAACTCGGTCCGCACCACCGACGCCCTGCGCAAGGCCATCGAGGACGTGCAGGGCGAGGTGGTGGCGTTCCAGTCGCGCCTCGCGCAGAGCCGGCCCCTGTACGAGGCGCTCCGGCGCGTGCGCGACGCCGCCGGCTTCGACGCCGAGCCCGCCGCCGTCCGCCGCGTCGTGATCCTCAACCTGCGCGGCGCCGAGCACGCCGGCGTGGGCCTCGAGGGCGCCGCGCGCGAGCGCTTCAACGCCAACCAGCAGGAGCTCGCCCGCCTGTCGCTCGACTTCGGCAACAACGTGCTCGACGCCACCAAGGGGTGGTCCCTCGAGCTGACCGAGCGCGCCGAGGTCGCCGGCCTCCCCCAGAGCCTCCTCGCGCTCACCGCGCAGGGCGCCCGCACTGCCGGTCACGCGGACGCCACCGCCGACGGCGGGCCGTGGCGCGTCACCCTCGACTACCCGAGCTTCGTGCCGTTCATGGAGTACGCCGAGCGCCGCGACCTGCGCGAGCGGGTCTACCGCGCCTACGTCACCCGCGCGAGCGCGCCGCCCCACGACAACGGGCCGCTGATCGAGCGCGTCCTCGCGCTCCGCAAGGAGCAGGCGAACGCGCTCGGCTTCGCGACCTACGCCGAGCTGTCCGTCGACGCCAAGATGGCCCCGAGCGTCGACGCCGTCGGCGCGCTCCTCGGAGACCTCCGCGAGGTGTCCTACGGCGCCGCCGAGGCCGAGCTCACCGAGCTCGGCGCCTTCGCCCGCGAGCGCGGGGGGCCCGACGCCCTGGCCGTCTGGGACAGCGCCTACTGGGCGCGGCGCCTGCGCCAGGCGCGCTTCGACTACTCCGACGAGGAGCTCCGCCCCTACTTCCCGCTGCCGCGCGTGCTCGACGGCCTGTTCTCGCTGGCCGAGCGCCTCTTCGGGGTGCGCGTCACCCCCAACCCCGACGTCCGCGGCTGGCACGACGACGTCCGCTACTTCGACGTCGCGGACGAGGCCGGCGAGCGCATCGCCGGCTTCTACCTCGATCCCTTCAGCCGCCCGGCCGACAAGCGCGGCGGCGCCTGGATGAACGAGTGCGTCGGCCGCAGCCGCGCCCTCGGCGACGGCGTCGCCCGTCGCCCGGTCGCCTACCTGGTGTGCAACCAGTCCCCGCCGGTCGACGGCAAGCCCTCGCTGATGACCTTCAACGAGGTCCAGACCCTCTTCCACGAGTTCGGTCACGGCCTGCAGCACATGCTCACCCGCGTCGACGAGGGCGCCGTCGCCGGCATCAACGGCGTCGAGTGGGACGCCGTCGAGCTCCCGAGCCAGTTCATGGAGAACTGGCTGCGCCACCGCCCCGCGCTCCAGAGCTTCGCGCGGCACTACGAGTCCGACGTCGCGCTCCCCGCGACCCTCATCGACCGCGTGCTCGCCTCGCAGACCTTCCGCGCCGGCTCGTCGTTTCTGCGCCAGCTCTACTTCGCCGAGCTCGACCTCGCGATCCACCACCGCTACGCGCCCGGCGGCGACGTCTCCCTCGCCGAGATCCAGGCCGAGGTGGTGCGGCGCAACACCGTCGTCCCGCCGCTGCCCGAGGATCGCTTCATCAACAGCTTCGGGCACCTCTTCGCCGGGGGCTACGCCGCCGGCTACTACAGCTACAAGTGGGCCGAGGTGCTGAGCGCCGACGCCTTCAGCGCCTTCGAGGAGGCCGGCCTCGACGACGAGGCGGCGGTGCGCCGGGTCGGCCGCCGCTTCCGCGACACCGTCCTCGCCCTCGGCGGGAGCGAGGACCCGATGGCGGTCTTCGTGCGCTTCCGAGGGCGCGCCCCGGACACCGCCGCGCTGCTTCGCCATAACGGCCTCATCGCCGCATGAGGGTTGCCCTCGCGCTCATGATCGCGGGGCAGGCTCTCGCAACCGCACAGGGGTGCGACGGGGCCGCCCCGCCGACCCTCGACGACCAGCTACGCCTCGACCAGCTCCAGGCGCGCGGGACCCACAACAGCTACCCCGGCTACGAGGACACGCCCTCGGTCGCCGAGTGGCGCTCGCGGGCCGCGGCCGCGCGGGCGAGCGGCGCCCACTACCTCTCGACCGACGCGCCGACCGCCGATGACGCCGGCGGCGACCCGTTCGCGCTCGGCGGCCCCGACGTGGTGCGCTGCAACCCCGTCTCCGGGCCGCCGCTGTGCCTCGCCGAGGACGTCGAGTGGCCGCTCGGCGGGGCGCAGTGAATGCGGCGCGCGCGGCACCTGACGCTTATGCTCGTCGCCGTCTTGGCGGCGCTCTGGTACGTCTCGCAGCGGGTGGCGAACCGCCCCCCTGCGCGGCCCGGTGACGGTGGGCTCGAGGTCAGCTTCGGTCCCGAGGAGCGCGTCGCGCCCGGGCCCGCAGGGGAGGCGCGCCCCGAGGACCCCGAGGCTGTGACGGCGCCGGCGCCGCGCCCCACCTGGCCCGAGCCCGAGCCAGGCGCGCCCTACGCGATCGAGCTCATCGAGCCCCCGGCCGCGAGCTACGGCGGGGCGGCGTGGACCGAGGACGACCGCAAGTACGCCGGCGATCTGGAGGGGCTCGACGCCGTCGCGTACGACCCGACCCTGGGCCACGCCGCCCGGGAGCTCGCGGTCTTCTACTCGACCTTCCACGTCGCGGCCCCGACCGAGGCGCTGCAGTTCGTCGTGAACAGCGCCGGCGCCGCCGAGTGGGGCGTCCTCCAGAGCTACCTGACGACGACCGACCTCGGCGAGGGCGCGGTCGCGCGCCGCGTCGAGGAGCTCGCCGGGCAGCTCGAGGGCGGGGCGGAGGGGGGCCGCGTCGGCGTGGGCGAGGCGTACACCATCGGCGCCGCGCCCGAGCGCGTGGTGGCCGTGATCGTCAGCCGCGGCGGGCTCTACCTCGACCCGGTGCCCCGGCGGGTCGCCCCGGGGGCGACGGTCACGGTGTCCGGGGCGCTGCCCCAGGGCGCCGAGCGCCCGGAGGTCCTGTCCTTCGGGCCCGACGGGGTGTTTGTGGTGACCCCGGTGGAGGCCGACGGCGAGCGCTTCACCGCCACGCTCCGGGCGCCGAACCGGGCGGGGGCGTGGCTCCTCGAGCTGGTCGCCACGCTGCCCCACGGCCCGACCCCGCTCGCGCAGCTCGAGCTGTCGATCGGCCGCCCGCTCCCCGAGCGCTTCGACGGCCACTGGCCCCCCGACGAGCGCGCCATCCAGGACGACGCCGCCGCCGAGGTCCGAGCCCTGGCGCTGCTCCAGGCGGACCGCGCCAGGAGCGGCCTGCCCCCGCTGACCCTCGATCCCGCGCTGAGCCGCGTCGCGCGCGCACACAGCGCGGACATGCGCGATCACGCCTTCTTCGGCCACCGCTCGCCCACCACCGGGACGGTGACCGACCGCCTGGTCGCCGCCCGCTACCCGACGGTCACCCACGGCGAGAACATCGCGGCCAACCCGAGCCTGTACGACGCCGAGCAGGGCCTCTACTACAGCCTCGGGCACCGCCGGAACATCCTCGGCCCCGACTTCACCCGGGTCGGGATCGGCGTCGCGCATCGGCCGTCCCACGGGCGTCGGCAGTGGCTCGTGACCCAGGTCTTCGGCCGGCCGGTGCCCGCGGTGACGCCGGCGGCTGGGCGCGCGGCGGTCGAGGCGCTGGTGGCGGAGGGCGCGCGGGTGCGCGGGCGGGCGGCGTACGCCGTGGACGCCGAGCTCGCCCGGGTCGCCGACGCGGAGGTCCGGAGCGCGGCCCCGTCCCCGAGCGGGGTGCTCGCCCGGGTCAAGGACGCGGGGCTCGGCTCGCGCGGGGCGTTCGCGTGGACCGCCCGCGTCTCCGAGCTCGACCGGGTGCAGCTGCCCGAGGAGCTCTTCACCGGCGACTACGGGCGGGTCGGCGTCGCGGTCCGCCAGCGCCCCGACGATCCGGCGCCGAACATCGTGATCGTTGTGGTGGTCGGCGGTTAGGGCGTGTTTATCGCTTAGGGCCCAGCCCGCCGCCCCGAGAGGTCCCAGTGAGCCAGCCCGCCGGCGCTCCGAACGCGCTCATCCACGCCCAGAGCCCCTACCTCCAGCAGCACGCCCACAACCCGGTCGCCTGGGTCGAGTGGTCGGGCGCCGCCTTCGCCGAGGCGCGGCGGCGCGACGTCCCCGTGCTGGTGTCGATCGGCTACAGCACCTGCCACTGGTGTCACGTGATGGCGCACGAGTGCTTCGAGGACGCCGAGACGGCGGCGCTCATGAACGCGCTCTTCGTGAACATCAAGGTCGATCGCGAGGAGCACCCCGAGGTCGACGAGATCTACATGGACGCCGTGCAGGCGCTCACCGGACACGGGGGCTGGCCGCTCAACGCGGTCGTCGACCACGACGGGCGGCCGTTCTTCGCCGGCACCTACTTCCCGCGCGAGCAGTGGCGCTCGCTGGTCCAGCAGCTCTCCGACGTCTGGCAACGGGACCGCCCGCGGGTCCACGCGACGGCCCAGCGCCTCACCGATCACCTGCTGCTCATGGCCGAGTCGACAGGTGACCAGGCAGCGCTGCCGGGGGACGTCTGGGAGCGCCTCGACGCGTCCCTCGAGCGCACCTGGGACGGCGCGGACCCGGGCTTCTCCGGGCGCCCGAAGTTCCCCCCGAGCCAGCTCCTCGAGGTGCTCGTGCGCCGCGCCGGCGACGGCGCCGCGCAGGACGGCAGGCGCATGGGCGAGGCCGTCCTCGAGGCGATGCAGGACGCCGGGATCCACGATCGCGTCGGCGGGGGCTTTCACCGCTACAGCGTCGAGGAGACGTGGCGGGTGCCCCACTTCGAGAAGATGCTCTACGACAACGCCCAGCTCATCGGCGACTACGCCGTCGCGGGGGCGCTGCTGGGGCGGGCCGACTTCACGCGCACGGCGACGAACGCCGCCGACTACCTGCTCCGCGACATGCGCGTCTACGACGACGGCGGCGCGTTCGTCGGCTACGCGAGCGCGGAGGACGCTGACGATCCGGGCGGCGAGGGGAGCTTCTACGCGTGGAGCCCCGATCAGCTCCGCGCGGCGCTGCCCGCGGACGCCGCCGAGGCGCTGATCGCGGCCTGGGACGTCGCGCCCGGGGTCGCGCACCGCGGGCCGAGCGGGCACATGGAGCCCGTGACCTCGCACATCCCGCAGCCGCGCAGGGCGGCGCTGGCCGAGCTGGCCCCCGGGGGCGACGCGCAGGCCCTGCGCGCGAGCTGGGAGCGGTGGCTGCCGACGCTGCGCGAGGCTCGGTCATCGCGACCGCGGCCCGGGCGCGACGACAAGGTGCTGACCGATCTGAACGGGCTCGCCCTGCGGGCCTTCGCGCTGCTCGCGCGCCACACCGGCGAGGCGCGCTTCGTCGCGGCGGCCCGCGAGCTGGCGGAGGTCCTCTCGCGGCGGGTCACGGCCGCGGGCCTCGTGCGGATGCCGGGCCGGCCCGCCTTCGTGACCGACTACGGCCACCTGCTCATGGGGCTCACCGACGCCTACGGCCTCCTCGGGGATCCGGGGCTCGTCGCGCTGGCCGAGCGCGTGGCGGCCGAGGCGATCGAGCGCCTCGCCGCGCCCGATGGGGGCTTCTATACGACCCCGGCGGGTCGCGGCGACCTCATCCGCCGCAGCCGCGAGCACACCGACAACGCCTACCCGTCGGGGCTCCACGGCCTCGCGGTCGGGTTCGGGCGCCTGTTCGCGCTGACCGGCGACGAGCGCTGGCGGGTCGCCCAGGACGGCATCCTGACGGTCCAGGCGCCGATCGTGGCCCAGGCGCCGACGGCGTGCGCGACGCTGCTGCTGGCGTGGCTCGAGCGGACCTCGACCATGACCGTGGTCGTCGCGGGGCAGGGGGAGGCGACCGACGCGCTCCTCGCGACCGCCCGGGCCAGCACCCGGGCCGGGCTCCAGGTCGTCCCGGTCGCCGGTCACGAGGGGCTCCCGTGGTCGATCCTCGATGGACGGCGCGAGCTGAGCGCGCCCGAGGCCCTCGTGTGCATCGGGGACGCCTGCCTGCTCCCGGCGCGCACCCCCGACGAGCTGCGCGAGCGCCTCGCGAGCGCGTGACGGACGGCGCCCGGGATGTGCTATCGAGTGGCTCGACCAGCGGCGGAGGCGGTGGGCTTTGTGTGCAATGCAGCATGAGCGGGCGGGGGACGGGCGAGACCCGGTCCGTGCCGCCTGGGAACGGCGCCGCGGCCGCTTCGCCGCGGACGCTCGCGCCCACACCTCACCGTGGGTGCGCGGGGCGCTCGTCGTCGCCGGCGCGCTCCTGCTCGCGCTCGGCCTCATCGGGATCGTCGTGCCGGTGCTCCCGACGACGCCCTTCGTGCTCCTCGCGGCGGCCTGCTTCGTGCGCGCGTCCCCGCGCCTCTACGACGCGGTGCTGTCGAACGGCGTCATCGGCCCGTCGGTCTACGCCTGGCGCACGACCCGCACCATCCCGCGCCGAGTCCGCGGGATCGCGATCGGGGTCGTCGTCGTCACCTTCGCGAGCTCCATCGCCTTCGCCGTGCGCCCGCTCTGGGGGCGCCTGCTGATGGGCGCCCTCGGGCTCGCGCTCGTGACCTGGATCGCGCGCATCCCGACCACCCCGCGGGGCGCCGCCGTCACGTCCCGGGAGGCGGATCGACCCGATAGCGAAAGCCCCCCGTGAGCCACGGCAGCGCGACGAGCGCGTCGAGGCGGTAGCGAAAGCGCGGGCCGTCGAAGGCCGCCGTCCGCCCGGGGCCGCGCTGCTGCTGGCCCGCCGCGAAGTCCGACGGCCACACCTCGAAGCCCCGCGTCGCCGCCCAGCGGACCTCGGCCGGGTCGAAGCGCGCCGGGCCCGGCGTCGCCACCGGCGCCTCGACGATGGTCGCGACGTGGTCGAGGCCGCCGTCGTAGATCACGTAGACGTTCTCGCCCTCGTCGCCCTGCGGCCAGTAGACCGTCACGTCGTCCGGGACCCCGTCGATGACGAAGCCGCGCCCGATCACCCGGTCCCCGTCCCGCGGGGCCGCGATGCGCAGCGCCTTGTCGACGTGCGGGGCGTCGTCCGGCTCCGCCCCGAGCTCGAGCTCGTCCGCCGGGAGCGCCACCGCCACCGGGTCTCGCGGGTCGCTCGGGACCGGCGCCGCGCCGAGGTCTGCCGGGCTCGCGGCCGGCGCGTCGGCGCGGGCCACCGGCGGGCCGGTGTTCGTCCCCGCCGCCGGCGGGTCGGCCTCGCCACAGGCGCTCGCGAGCAGCGTCGCCGCGATCAGGCAGGGCAGGGCGCGCGACCGCGCCTTGTGCGTTTGCGTCATACCTCGGCTCCTATCGGGATCTCTTGCGGTGCTGCCGTTGTGTGCGTCGCACTCGCGCTCAACCGGCGGGCGGCGCTGCGGTGTCCGCCTCCCAGCCACGGCCCTGGACGGGATCGCCGAGCCCTCTCGAGCGAATACCCCGACCGCGCCGCGCTGGCCACGAAACGGACGGCCCGGGCCGGGCATTTCTCCGATCTCTGCCGCCTCGAGCCGAGCGCCCGGAGGCCCCGCCCCCCCAGGCGATCCGATGATGCACCGCAACCGTCTCGGCGCGGCAGGGGCGGCCCCGCGTGCCAGGCGGGTCTCCCGGAGGTGACTCGGGCGTGAGTCACGGGTTATGGGGATTTTCATGCACAGGTCGCGAGGGTCGCTGGTACAGTACGCGCCGCGCGAGAACCTCGGAGGGACATGCAAGGCGACGGGATCACTGAGCGGAAGGCCGAACACCTGCGTGTCGCCATCGAGGAGGACGTCGAGGTCCCGGTGGGCGCCGGCGGCACGTTCGACGCCATCCGCCTCGTCTACCAGGCCCTCCCGGAGCTCGACCTCGAGGCGATCGACCCGAGCGTCACGCTGTTCGGCAAGCGCCTCGCGTTCCCGCTGATGATCGGCAGCATGACCGGCGGCACGGCGGAGGCCGGCGTCATCAACCGCCGCCTGGCCGAGGCCGCCGCGCGCTGCGGCGTCGGGATGTTTCTCGGCTCGCAGCGGGTCATGCTCGAGCGACCGGACACCGTGGCGACCTTCGCGATCCGCGACGTCGCGCCGGAGATCCCGCTCGTCGCCAACATCGGCGCGGTGCAGCTCAACCTCGGGGTCACCCCGGCCGACGTCCGCAGCGTCGCCGACCGGGTGGGCGCCGACGCCGTCGTCTTTCACCTCAACGCCGCCCAGGAGGCCGTTCAGGCCGGGGGAGACACGCGCTTCGCCGGGCTCGGCGAGCGCCTCGCCGAGGCGGTCGCCACCGTCGGCCTGCCGTGCGGTGTCAAGGAGGTCGGGGCGGGCTTCTCGATCGACGCGGTTCGCCGCCTCGCGCGGCTGCCGCTCGCCTTCATCGAGAGCGCCGGCAAGGGCGGCACCTCGTGGACGCTCATCGAGGGGCGCCGGGCGACCTCCGCCGACGGCCGCCAGCTCGGGGCGCTGTTCGCCGACTGGGGGATCCCCTCGGTGACGAGCCTGCTCGCCTGCGTCGAGCACGGCGGCGGCGTCCCGATCATCGCGTCGGGGGGCCTGCGCACGGGGCTCGACGCCGCGCGCGCGATCGCCGCTGGCGCCTCGCTGACCGCGATGGCGCTGCCGCTCCTGCGCGCCGCCGCCCGCTCGGTCGACGCCGTCGTCGCCGAGCTCGAGGCGTTCCGCCGCGCGCTGGTGACCGCCATGTTCCTGGTCGGCGCGCGCGACGTCGAGGCGCTCCGGCGCACCAGGGTACGCATCGACCGCCGGGCGCGCCCGGAGGTCTACGAGGGACGGGTCGACGACCCGCACGTGTTGGAAGGGGATCCGCGATGACGACGATGTTTCACACCCGCTCGAGCCGCCTGCCGGGCTTCTTTCGCCTCAGCGCCGACGAGCGCATCCGCGCCGTCGCGGCGTTCGCTGGCCTCGAGGCCTCGGATCTGGACGCGCTCTCGAGCCCCGACGGCCTCCCCCAGGCGGTCGCCGCCAACATGAGCGAGAACGTCGTCGGCCGCTTCAGCCTGCCGATCGCCTTCGCGACCAACTTCCGCGTCAACGGCCTCGACTACGTCGTGCCGATGGTCATCGAGGAGCCCTCGGTGGTCGCGGCGGCGTCCTTCGCCGCGCGCCTCTTGCGCGACGTCGACGGGATCGTGGCGGTCTCGACCGAACCGATCATGATCGGCCAGATCCACTTCCCCGACCCGCCGCCCGAGGGGGTGCTCGAGGACGTCGTCGAGCGGCACCTCGGCGAGCTTCGCCAGTGCCTCGACAAGAACCACCCGCGCCTCATCGCGGCCGGCGGCGGCTTCCGCGGCGCGCGCGTGCGGCGCCTCGTCGACCCCGACGGGCGCCCCCTCGCGGTCGTCCACATCCACGTGGACGTGCGCGACGCGATGGGCGCCAACGCGGTCAACTCCATGGCCGAGGAGGCCGGCACCCTGCTGTCCGAGTGGACCGGATCCCGCGTGGGGCTGCGCATCCTCTCGAACCTGCCGATCCACCGGCGGGTCATGGTCGAGGGTCGGGTGCGCCTCGGGGAGACCGCGGGGACCTCGACGATGCCGTTCGACGAGGCCGAGCGCATCGAGGAGGCGAGCCGCTTCGCCGAGGCCGATCCGTACCGCGCGGTCACGGCCAACAAGGGCATCATGAACGGCATCGACGCGGTGCTCCTGGCGACCGGCCAGGACTTCCGCGCGGTCGAGGCCGCCGCCCACGCGTTCGCCGCCTACGACGGGCGCTACACGGCGCTCGCGAAGTGGCGGGTCGAGGACGGCTACATGGTGGGGCGGATGGACATCCCGCTCGCCCTCGGGACGGTCGGCGGCATCACCTCGATCCACCCCGCGGTGCGCGCGAACTTCAAGATCCTGGGCGTCCGTGAGGCCGCGCGCTTCGCGGAGGTGGTCGCGTCGGTGGGCCTGGCCCAGAACCTGGCCGCGACCCGGGCGCTGGCGAGCGAGGGCATCCAGCGCGGGCACATGCGCCTGCACGCCCGCACCGTCGCGGCGGAGGCTGGCGCCCGGCCCGAGGAGGTCCCGCTGGTGGTCGCCGCGATGCTGGCCCGCGAGCGCACCGACGCCCGCGCCGCCCGCGAGGAGCTGCTCCGGCTGCGCGACGGGCTCTGAGTCCCGCCGAGGTCTGGTGAGGCGAGTTCTGATGGAGCGCCCGCGAGGGCTGTGACACGCTCCGTGCGATGGCACGCGTCACGATCCTGTCCCACTCCGAGCGCTTCTACACCACCCGGCGGCTCCTCGCCGCCGGCGCGGCGCTGGGGCACCAGATGGCCTCGGTCGACCCGGTGTCGGTCGCGATCGCGCTGTCGCCGAGCGGCCCGCGCCTCATCGCGGGCGGCGCGGTCGTCCGCGTCCCCGAGGTGGTGATCCCGCGCATCGGCGTGCGCCTCGCGCGCTGGAGCGGCTCGCTCCTCGGCGCCTGGATCGCCGCCGGCGCCTACAGCGCCGTCACCCCCGAGGCCATCGCCCGCGCCGGGGACAAGCTCGCGACGAGCGAGCGGCTGCTCGCGGCCGGCCTCCCGATCCTGCCGACGGTGGCCATCCGCGAGCCGGGCCACGTCGAGCAGGCGCTGTCGACCCTCGGCGGGGACGCCTGGGTGCTCAAGCGGCGCCGCGGCAGCGGGGGCGACGGCGTCGTCCTGGTGCGCGGCTTCGACTGCGCCCGGAGCGCGCTCGAGGCCTGGGTCGGCGCCGGGCACACCGCCCTGGTCCAGCCCTACGTCGCCCTCGACCCGGTGCGGGATCTGCGCGTCCTCGTCCTCGGCGGCGAGCCCACCGCCGCCGCCTGGCGTCACGCCGCGCCGGGGGAGTTCCGGGCCAACGTCCACCGCGGCGGGCGCCCGGTGGCCGCCGAGCTCACCTCGGAGACGCGCGACCTGGCGGCGCGCGCCGCGGCCGCGAGCGAGCTCGCCTGCTGCGGGGTCGACCTGCTCGAGACCCCGACCGGCTGGGTCGTCCTCGAGGTCAACGCCAGCCCGAGCCTCGAGGGCATCGAGGCCGCCACCGGCCGGGATCTCGCGACCCCCTACGTCGCCGGGTGGGTCGCTGGTGCGCCGCGGCATATCGGATCGTAGTGGCTTGGCTCTAAAGTAGAATTGGGATTGTGCGTTGCACGATCCTAGCCCAGCTGCTGGGCGGCCAGCTTCTCATAGAGCGCGCCGCCCGCCATGAGCTCCTCGTGGGTGCCCGCCTCGACGATCCGACCGCCGTCGATGACGAGGATCCGGTTGGCCTTCTGCACGGTGCTGAGGCGGTGCGCGATGATGAGCGTGGTGCGCCCCTCCATCAGCCGCTCGAGCGCGGCGTGGACGAGGGCCTCGTTCTCGCTGTCGAGGTGGCTGGTGGCCTCGTCGAGGATGAGCACCCGGGGATCGGCCAGGATGGCGCGGGCGATGGCCACCCGCTGTCGTTGCCCGCCCGAGAGCTTCACCCCGCGCTCGCCGACCCGGGTCTCCCAGCCGTCGGGCAGGCTCTCGACGAAGTCGGCGATCTTGGCGTCGCGGGCGGCGGCGATGATGGCCTCGAGGGGGGCGTCGGGGCGGCCGTACGCGATGTTGTCGCGGATCGAGCCCGAGAACAGCACCGGGTCCTGAGCGACCGTGGCGATGGCGTCGCGCAGGCTCTCGAGCTGCAGCTCGCGCAGGTCGTGGCCGTCGACGCGGACGACCCCGTCCGACGGGTCCCAGAAGCGCTGCACCAGCGCCGCGATGGTCGACTTGCCGGCGCCGGAGCGGCCGACCAGCGCGATCGTCTCGCCGGGCGCGGCGCGGAAGCTCACGTCGTCGAGGACCTGCACGTCGGGGCGGGTGGGGTAGGTGAAGCGGACCTGCTCGAAGGCGAGCGCCCCGCGCGGCGCCACGAGCGGGCGCGCGCCCTCGGCGTCGCGGATCTGTGGCGTCTCGTCGAGCAGCTCGAAGATGCGCTCGCTCGCCCCCACGGCGCGCTGCAGGTTGCCCCAGATCTCGGCCAGGGTCGCCAGCGACGAGGCCACCATCAGCGTGTAGCCGAGGAAGACCACGACCTCGCCGGGGGTGGTCTCCCCGGCGACGACCCCCTTGGCGCCGAGCCAGATGATGAGGGTCATCGCGCCGAAGGCGCCCACCTGCACCGCCCCCATGAAGCCGCCGCGGAACAGCGCCACGCGCAGCGAGGTGCGGAACGCGGCGAAGACGCGCCCCTTGTAGCGCTCGGCCTCGATCGCCTCGGCGTTGAAGGTCTGGACCGTCTCGATGCCGGCGAGGCTCTCCTTGAGCCCGCCGTTGGCCTCCGCCACCAGATCCTGGATCTCCCGCGAGCGTCGCCGGATCACCCGGCCGAAGGCCACGGCGAGCAAGGACAGCGGGGGCACCACGAGGATCATCACGCCGGTCAGGGTCGGGCTCGTGAACACCAGGATGACGAGCCCGCCGACCACCATCAGGATCGAGCGCAGCGCCAGCGAGAACTCCGAGCCGACCGAGCTCTGCAGCGCCTCGATGTCGGTGGTGAGGCGGCTCACGAGCTCGCCGGTCATGCGCTCGTGGAAGTACCCCGGTGGAAAGCGCAGGAGGTGGCGGAAGCTGTGGTCGCGCAGGTCGGCGACGACCCGGTTGCCGAGCCAGCTCATGAGGTAGTGGCGCAGCATCGTCAGCCCGCCGAGGATCACGAAGCCGCCCAGCGCCAGCGCGGCGATGAGGTCGAGCATCGCGAGATCTTTGTTCCGCACCGCGTCGTCGATCGCCACCCGCGCCGTCTGGGGCAGCCCCAGGTTGACCGCCCCGCCGAGGACCAGCGCGATCGTCGCGAGGGTCCAGCGCGCCCGGTACGGGCGCAAGAGGCTCACGAGCCGCGTGATGTGGGACCACGCGGCCCGGGGCGGCGCCCCACCGAGCTTACGCGCACCATCCTTGACCGCCGCGGCCTCCGCCGGTATCGCTCCGCCCATGTCAGCGTCCCCCATCCAGCAGGCCGCGGCCAGCACCCCGGCGCGCCTCCCCGGCTTCTCGATCGGCCCCGTCGACGTCGCGCCGGGGCTCGTGCTCGCGCCCATGAGCGGCGTCACCGACTCGCCGTTCCGGCGCCTCGTCAAGCTCGCCAGCGGCGACGCCGTCGGCCTCGTGGTGAGCGAGTTCATCTCGATCGAGCTGCTGACCCAGCGCCAGCTCCGGATGGCCGTCCGCATGAGCTTCGCCGAGTCCGAGCGCCCGGTCGCGGTGCAGCTCTACGGCTCGGACCCCGAGCGCATGGCCGAGGCCGCGCGCGTGGTCGAGGGCGCCGGTGTCGATCTGCTCGACATCAACTGCGGCTGCCCGGCCCCGAAGATCGTCCGGCGCGGCGGTGGGGCGGGGCTCTTGCGCGATCTGCCGCAGATCGCGCGCATCCTCGACGCCACCGTCGCCGCGGTGAAGATCCCGGTGACGATCAAGATCCGTAACGGCTGGTGCGAGAACACCGTCAACGCCCTCGACACCCTGAGGGTCGCCGAGGAGCATGGCGCGCAGGCCATCGCGGTTCACGGGCGCACGCGCATGCAGCTCTACCGTGGCGTGGCCGACTGGGAGGTCGTTCGCGCCATGAAGGCCGCGGCGCGCATCCCGGTGCTCGGCTCGGGGGACGTGCTGACGGCGAGCGACGCGCTCGACCGCTTCGTCACAACCGGCTGCGACGGCGTGATGATCGGCCGCGGGGCCATCAACAACCCGTGGATCTTCCGGCAGATCGCCGACGAGGTCGCCGGGCGCGAGCCCTTCGCGCCGACCTGGCGCGACACCATCGCCGTCTTGCGCGCCTACCGCGGTATGCTCGACGCGCTGTACCCGCCGAAGGTGGCGCCGGGGCGCATGAGGATGATGCTGAGCCGGCTGCTCAAGGGCTTCCACTACGCCCCCGACACCCGGGTCACGTGCCTCAAGATGAAGGACCCGGGCGACATGCTCGACCACCTCGAGGCGGTCTGCGCGGCCCTTGGCGTCTTGGATGTGCGTCGCAGCATCGGTGTGTCCAGCGGCGATGGCGAGGCCGAGGCGGCCTGATTTATCGCCGCTGTGGCGCCGGTGCTGCACTGCGTCAAACCCGGGTCGGGGTCTGGCCCTTGGCCCGCTTGTCGGCGAGGCGCTCGCGTCCGACGCTGAGGTAGGCCCAGCCCCCGCCGGCGATGAAGCCGAAGAGGTGACCCTCCCAGGAGATCCGCGGGTCGTTCGGGAGCACGCCGAAGATGATGCCGCCGTAGAGGAAGGCCACGAGCCCGGCGACGAGGATGGATTTGAAGCTGCGCTCGAAGAAGCCGACCCCGAGCAGGTAGCCGAAGTAGCCGAAGATGACGCCGCTGGCGCCGATGTGGTTGGCGTCGCGCGCGGCGATCCAGACGAGCAGGCCGCCCACGAGGGCGATGAACGCGGTGGTCTTGAAGAAGGTCGGGACGCCGCGCAGCATCACGAAGAGGCCCAAGACGACGAAGGGGATGGTGTTGGCGGTGAGGTGGGCGACGTCGCCGTGCATGAACGGCGCGCCGACGAGCCCGATGAGCCCGGCGGGGTCGCGAGGGCGGATGCCGAGCGAGCGATCGAGCGCATGCCCGGTGGCCCAGTCGATGAGCTCGAGGCCCCACATCGCCGCGACGGCGACGCCGAGGATGATGAGGGCCTGTATGAGCTGCTCTTTGCGGGTCTGGGCGGCGGCGGGCTGGGCGTGAGCCTTGGCCATGGGGGGCTCCTCGGGCGTGTGGTGGGTGAGCGATAAGCACCAGGCGTGACGCGGGAAACTCTCGGCGCGGTGGGTGGCCGCCGACGCCGAGAAACCTTGCACCCGCCGGGCTGGATGGGCAAACCTCGCCGGCGCATGGGCGACATCAGGGGACCAAGCGACGGGGCGCGGGCGGCGACGCGGGAGCGGGTCAACCTGCTGCTGCCGGAGGTGCGGCGGTGGCCGGTGGACGCCGAGCTCCCGGTCATCCGGCTGCGTGGCGTCTCCAAGCGTTTTGGCGACCGCACGGTGCTCGAGGGCCTCGACCTCGACATCCCGACGGGGCTGACGACGGTCATCGCCGGGGAGTCGGGGACCGGCAAGTCGGTGCTGCTCAAGCTCATGAACGGGCTCATGTTGCCCGACGAGGGGCAGGTGCTCTTGTTCGGCGAGGACACCCGCGAGGTCGGTCCCGACCGCCTGCTGGCGCTCCGCAAGCGCGTCACCATGATGTTTCAGAGCTACGCGCTGCTCGACTCGCTGACGGTGATGGAGAACGTCGCCTTCCCGCTCTACGAGAACACCCGGATGCGGTGGGGGGAGGTCGTGCCGCTGGTGCGCGAGCAGCTGTCGCTGCTCGAGCTCGATCCGGCGCGGGACAAGCTGCCGAGCCAGCTCTCGGGTGGCATGAAGAAGCGCGTCAGCCTGGCGCGCGCGGTCATCACCAACCCCGAGGTGGTGCTGTTCGACGAGCCGACCACCGGGCTCGACCCGGTCATGATCGAGTTCGTCGACAAGATGATCCGGCAGACGCGGGAGCGCTTCGGCATCACGAGCGTCATCATCAGCCACGACATGACCTCGACGGTGAACCTGGCCGACCGCCTGGCGATGCTCGAGGGAGGCAGGATCTCGGTCGTCGGCACGGTGGACGAGGTCATCGCGTCGGAACGCGACCTCGTGAAGGTCTTCTTCTCCGGGGTCGGGCGCCTCGACAAGGGCCCCGACGACGATGACGCGCCCGACGTCTCAACCACCGCCGCGTCGTCCGCGCCCGGCCGCGTGTGGCGCCTCGCGCCGGGAGAGGAGGCGCTCGCCGAGCTGCGCGGGGTTCACAAGCACTTCGGCCCGCAGCATGTCCTCAAGGGCGTCGACCTCGTCGTCCCCCGTGACCGCGTCACCGTGCTCATCGGCGGGTCTGGCAGCGGCAAGTCCGTGATCATGAAGCACATCATCGGGTTGATGCGCCCCGACGCCGGCACCATCAGCGTCTTCGGCCTCGATCTGGCGGCCCTCAGCGAGGGCGAGCTGCTCAAGCTCCGCGAGCGCTACGGCATGGTGTTTCAGGGGGCGGCGCTGCTCGACGCGCTGACCGTCCGTGAGAACATCGCCTTTCCGCTGCGGGAGCGTGGGGTGCGCGCGGCGGAGGTGCGCGCCCGCACCGACGAGATGCTCGAGAAGCTGCGCCTGACCGACCTCGCCGAGCGGATGCCGTCGACCCTGTCGAGCGGGCAGAAGAAGCGCGTCGGCCTCGCCCGCGCCATGGTCCCGCTCCCCCAGCTGATCATCTACGACGAGCCCACGACCGGCCAGGATCCCGTGCTCGCGCGCTACCTCGACGACATGATCGTCGAGGCGCAGGAGCTCTTCGACATCACCTCCCTGGTCGTCAGCCACGACATGCCGTCCGCCTTCAGGGTCGCCGACCAGATCGCCATGCTCGACCACGGGCAGATCCTCGCCGCGGACACCCCGGCGCGCCTCCTCGAGGCACAGGATCCCCGCGTCCGTCGCTTCATCTTCGCCGGCACCCCCGAGGGGGAGCAGGCCGCACGAGAGATCGAAGCCGCGACGTGAGATTGGGGTGTTGACCGCCCGGGGCGCGTGAATATTTTCGGCTCGCGACACGATAGGCGACCGGAACCCGTCGAAACTCAAGCTGTTTTCGGCGGCCCGGCGCGGGCGATGTCCGAGCGTCGAGCGCACGGCCCGGGTGCCGAGGTCCGCCTGATGCCAGGGGCACGCCCAGGACACCGAGCAAGCAAGGAGAGCTGTCATGTGGATGACCTGGAATGACTTCGATCGGCACTTCGCCGCCATCGACACCCTGCGTCGGGAGATGGAGCGGAGCACCTCCCGCGCCGGTCGCTCGCGCAACCTCGGCCGCTGGCCCGAGGCGACGCTGGTCGACGAGGGCGAGCGCTTCGTCTTCGCGGTCGACGTGCCCGGCCTGACCGACGACGACCTGACCATCGACGTGCACAACAGCACGCTCACCGTCACAGCGCACCGCACCGTCGCCGCGCCGGAGGGCTACGCGACCCACCGCAGCGAGCGCACGGGCTTCGAGTGGAAGAAGAGCTTCACCCTCCCGGCGAAGATCGACAGCGAGCAGACCCGGGCCACCCTCGAGGAGGGCGTGCTCGTCGTGAGCCTCGTCAAGCTGCCCGAGGCGCAGCCGCGCCGCATCACCATCGCCTGAGTCGGCACCCTGCCGGAGTGATAGGAGAGACACCATGAGCAACGAGATCACCAGCCCGACCGGCACGGAGCCGGTCGCCGACCGCCCGGTCGTGAGCCCCGCGGTGGACGTCTACGAGAACCAGGAGGAGCTCCTCATCGTCGCCGACCTCCCCGGCGTCACCACCGACAGCCTGTCGGTGGACCTCGAGGAGGACCGCCTGACCATCGTCGGTCGCCGCAAGGCGCTGTGCACCGAGGACACCCCGGTCCTGATGGGCGGCGGGCGCGCGTTCGACTTCAAGCGCGTCTTCACCGTCCCGGACGCGATCGACGCCGACAAGATCAGCGCCGAGCTCAAGAGCGGCGTGCTGCAGCTCCACCTGCCGCGCCACGAGCGCGCGAAGCCGCGGCGGATCGCCATTCGCAGCGCCAGCTGATCGCCGGATCGCGGGCCGCCGCCGCGCCCCAGCCCGCCGCCGCGTCACGTCGCCCGTGACCGGCGGCGGGCTGCGTGCTAGACCCTCTCGGCCCGCCGCGCCAGTCCGGCGTGGCCCGTGGCCCCTTCGAGACGGAGCGCGCCGATGCTGCCCAACCTCCAAGTCCCGCCGATCCACATCATCGGCCTCGAGCTGCACCTCTTCGGGTTCCTGGTCGGCCTCGCGATCATCCTCGGGACCATCCTCGCCGGCCGGCGCGCCAAGCAGTTCGGCATCAGCGAGCGCGTCGTCGCCGACGTCGCGATCTGGGCGGTCGTGGCCGGCTTCATCGGCGCCCACCTCTACTCGGCGATCTTCTACTTCCCCGAGAAGGTCGCGGCCGATCCCCTCTACCTGCTCAAGCTGTGGGACGGCATCAGCTCGTTTGGCGGCTTCATCGGCGGCACCCTGGGCGTCCTCATCTACTTCCGGCGCCACAAGGAGCTGCCGTTTCTGCCCTACGCCGACACCATCATCTATGGCTTCGCGTTCGCCTGGATCTTCGGGCGCATGGGCTGCACCACCGCCTTCGACCACCCCGGGAGCCTCACCGACTTCGTCCTCGGCATGGACTACCAAGGGCTCTGGGACAAGGATCTCCAGCAGTGGGCGATCACCCCGGGCGTGCGCCACAACCTCGGGATGTACGAGTTCTTCTGGGCGATCGCGATGTCGATCTTCTTCTTCTTCAACCGCCACAAGACCCACTTCAAGGGCTGGTACCTCGGCGTCTTCGTGGTCTGCTACATGCCGGTCCGGTTCGCGATGGACTTCTTGCGCAAGGCGGACATCCATCACTTCGGGCTGACGGCGGGGCAGTGGGCGGCCATCGTCCTGTTCGTGCTCGGCATCATCCTCCTCGTGCGCGGCGCCAAGAAGGGCGATCTGCTCGTCCCCGACGGCGAGCCCAAGTACCGCCCCGCCGGCGAGATGAAGGCGCTGTCGAAGGCCGAGGCGGTGAAAGCGGCGCAGCCGGTCGGCGCTGGCCACGGCAAGAAGAAGAAGAAGCGCTGACGCCGCGCGCCCTCGCGCGGTGAAGCGTCAGCGACGCCAGGTCGCGACCCGGAGGCCGTAGCTGACGCCGGGAGGGACGCACCGTGTCCCCCTGGCGGCCGCGCCGACCGCAGCGGCGCGACCGATACGACGCCGACACGCGTTCCAAACGACAAGAGAGCGCAGGCGTCTCCGCCTGCGCTCTCTCGGATGGCTTCCATCTCCTCCCCGGCGTACCTGGTAGAGCCCGCTGACGCGGTCGCCACCACCCCCGAGGAGCTTCCCCCCCGCTCGAACCTCGCGTCGTCTACGGCAGCGCCACCTGGGGCACCGGCACGCGGATGATGCGGCCGTTCTTGATCCGGACGACGTCGCTACCCTCGGCGCTGACCTTGCCGACGCCGGGCACGTAGAAGCTGCACTGGCCGACGCACACCACGATCGACATCGACATGCTGTTGAGCTCGACGTCCTTCACCATCGCGGTCGACGTGACCTGCACGGTGTAGCCTCGGGAGTCCTCGTTTCGGAGGTCGATGGCCGACGCCGTCGTCGTGGTGGTGAGACCGATCACTAGGAACGCCAGCAAGGCACCGAAACGCTTCATGGACTCCGTCCTCCCCGTATCCGGCCGGGTCTCGGCCCGATTGCGCCCCCGCAATCATGCTAGCACCGTCGCGAGCCATGTTCACCCCTGAGCCGGCTCTCCGATGCTGTTAACTATGTCGTCGGGTTTCGGTGATGCTTTAGACTCTTCTTTGGCTTTCGCTCACGTTCTCGTCGGCCTCCAACATGGGTCGCGCGCCAGGTCTGGGTGGCGCGGCCGGGGCGAACTTGATCAACTTTTTTGTCGCTCGGCCCACCCCGTTGCGCAACGCTGCGGCGGGCCGAGCGTGAACGCTCCGCCACCGGCCGCTCCGCCGTGGAGAGGACATGAAACCGACCTGGCTCGTCGCCCACGACTTCTCCCCCGCCGCCGACGCCGCGATGATGGTCGCCGCCAGCGACCTGGGTCGACTCGGCGGGAGGCTGCTGCTCGTTCACGCCTACCGGCTCCCCCCCGTGGCGAGCGGGCTCGAGGCGATGGCGAACGCGCGCGGCCTGCAGTCCTGGAACCGCTTCTCCGAGAAGGTCGCGATCAGCGCCGCTGAGCGCCTCGACGAGGTCGCGCGGAAGCTCGCCAGGCGCTTCCCCGAGCTCGAGATCGCGACCCGCTGCGAGGAGGGCGCGCCGGTCCCGGTCATCCTCCAGGTGGTCGACGAGGCGCACGTCGCGCGCGTCGTCGTCGGCCACGCGCCGGGCCAGGGGCTCCGCCGCCGCATCGCGGGGTCCGTCACCGAGCAGCTCGTGAAGCAGTGCAAGGTCCCGGTCCTGGTGGTCAAGGGCGAGTAGCCTGTTGCGACGCGGTAGGGGTGGGGCTCTCCGGCGCAACATGGCTCATCGATCAGATGGTTCGCTGGTCATGAGCGCATCTCGCAACGCAGCATGGTCGGGGTCGCTGTCCGGCTCGCCGCTGGTGGGGTCGAGCCCCAGCGCGCGGTAGGCGTCGCCGAGGTCCGGGAAGGCCGCGACGGCGAGCCAGCGCGTCGCCGCCTCGGAGAACACGGCCGCACCGGCGAGGGCGTCGAGGCGGGCCACCACCTCGTCGGCGCTCCAGAACCTCCCCGAGCGCGCGCAGCACGCCCGGAGCTCGGCCAGCACCGACGCGAGGTCGCGCCCGACGCGGCGGCGCATGGCGAGGTCCGCCTCGAGCGCGATGGCCGCGCCCGCCCAATAGACGCGGCGGTAGGCGCGGGTCTCGTGCATGTCGCTGCTCTCCGCGGCGAGGGTGCGGCCGGTGCCGGCGGCGCGGCCGCGGAGGAAGCCGTCGTGCAGCGCGGCGAAGCCCTCGCGCGCGGTGATGAAGCCCGCGCGGACCCGCAGCAGCTCCGTGAAGTACATCGTGACCCCCTCGGAGAGCCAGGCGTCGCGGCGGGCGATGGGCGGCATCGCGAGGTGGAAGAGCTCGTGGACCGCGACCCAGTCATCTGCCAGGTCGGCGTCGTCGGCGCCGCCGTCGAGCAGCAGGGTGACGGCCGCGCCGCCGCCGCGCAGGACGTAGCCGAAGGCGACCGGGTCATCCCCGCCGCCCGGGGTGGGGGCGATGACGACCTGGAGGTGCTCGCGGGGGAACGCCCCCACGACGCTCGCGACCGCGCCCGCCGCGGCCTCGAGCCAGCGCGCCCGCCCCGCGGCCGAGGTGCGGGTGGGGGCGTCGAGGAGCACCACCTCGCAGGTGGAGTCGGGGGCGAGGGCGAGCGTCTCCGGGCTGAAGCGACCGAGGGCGAGCTGCCCGCGCCAGGCGAACGCGCTCGCGTCGAGGCTGTAGGTGTCGCCGCGCTCCGCGACCCGCGGCCAGGGGGCCGAGACCGCCAGGCCGGCGGGCAGCTCGAAGGTCGCCTGCGCGGCGACGTCGCCCGGGACGCGGCGGGGCCGCCAGAGCAGGACGTCAGGCGCCAGCACGAGGTCCCGCCCGACGCGAAACGCCGTGTCCCGGTCGCCGCTCGCGAGCACCTGGCCGACGTCCAGGTGGTAGGCGACGCAGGCGTCTCGCCCCGCGGCGGGGAGGCGGAGGACGCCACCCTCGCCGACGCTCAGCGGGAACGGGCCGCGGGCGTCCCAGCCGCGCGGCTCGAGCGGCACCGCGGCGCCGCTGAGCCCGGGGACGAGGACCTCAGGTGCGGCCGCGTCGAAGCAGGCGACCACGTCGAGGCGGGTGAGCGCGGCGTCCGCGCGGACGGTGTAGCGCCAAGCGAGCGCTCGCGGGGCGCGGGGCTCCGGGCCGTCCAGAGCTCGCGTCGGTGCCGTCCCGGCGCACGCCAGGACGAGGAGCGGCAGCGCGCTGAGGAGCGCCCTCGCCGCCGTGTCGCGTGCGCTCGACCGCCTCACTCCGCGCTGAGCAGGGCGTCCTGAACCGAGTAGAGGTCCCCGGACCCGGCGTTGGAGCTCCAGATGTACTCCATGCTCGCGCCGTCGAGGACCGCGTTCCACGGCAGGCCGATCGAGCCGCCGCTGTAGGTGTCGATCGCCCCAAAGAGCGTCGGCCAGCCGTGGGAGCCGTCGTTGTCGATGAAGACCTGGGCGGGGTCGGCCCCCTTGGTGGTGGCGTAGTCGAGGCAGTACTCGAGCGACGGCGGCCCGGCGAGCTGGTTCTCGCCGATGACGACCATCAGATCGAGGCCCTGGTCGACGAGCCCGTTGGCGCGCGTCGCGGCCTCGGGGACGAACGCCTCGCAGGCGCCGCACCAGCCCGCGGTCGCCACGATCCACACGGCCTTCGCGCGCCCGCAGCGCTCGTGGAGGTCCACGTAGTCGCCGTAGCAGTTCTGGAGGGTGAAGTTCTTGATGTTGTCGCCGATCTTGTCGCCGCTGCCGTCCGCGACGCAGCTGCCCTCGGCGGTGCGGAGCTCGGGGACGTCCACCGCGAAGCGGTAGTCGCCGACGCACCAGACCTTGCCCTTGGAGAAGTCGATGATGTCGCCGGTGTTCGCGTCGATGCGCACCTGCTTGAGCCGCAGGTCGCGCATGACGCCGCCGAGGGCGCTGCCGGGGGCGCCAGGGTCGGTGAGCTCGAGCTCACCCTGGGTCGCGACGAAGGTCGAGGCGCAGTCGAAGTCGTTGCAGAAGGCGTAGCCGCGCAGAAACAGCGGCGCGCCGGGCTCGGCGGTGCCGGTCAGCGCGTACTCCCCGGCCGCTGGGGCGCCGCCCGTGAACAGCTGGTCCTGGTTCATCTCGAGCACGATCTTGTCGAACGGCGGCTCGACGACGACGTTGGAGGTGACGTAGCGCACGCGGGTCATGCCGCCGGCGAAGCGCGCGAAGGCCGCCTGGTTGGTGGGAGCGTAGCCGTAGTAGTCGCAGGTCGCCTCGCCGCCGGCGGCGAGCCCGGGATCCTGCACGCACTTGCCGTAGCTGCAGTACTGCTCGGCCGCGCAGGCGCCGCACGGGTTAGGGCCGGTGGTGTCGAGCGGCGCGGACGTGCCACCGGCGTCGCCGCAGGCGAACAGCGCGATGGCGAGCAGCGGAGCGAGGAGCAACCTGGGTCGTGACGTCATGCTGGGCGTCCTTCGCGGGCGGCGGGGGTGGGGCGTGCCGAGCACCATAGATGACCCGCGGGCGCCACCACAAGCCGCGGGCGGTTCGCCGCGCGGGACCGGCCTCCAGCTCGATCACAGGGCGCTTTACGGGGCGGGCGCGGTCGGCGAGGATGGCGGCGTGCGCCCCGGAGCGAGGGCACCGCAAGCGGAGAGACATGCGCGCGCTCATCCTCGTCGATCTCCAGAACGACTTCCTGCCGGGTGGCGCGCTCGCCGTGCCCGACGGGCGCCGGGTGATCCCGGTCGCCAACGCGCTGCTGCCGCGCTTCGACGTCGTCGTCGCCACCCAGGACTGGCACCCGCCCGATCACCTGAGCTTCGCCGCGCAGCACCCCGGCCGCGCGCCCGGCGACCTCATCGAGCTCGATGGGCTGACGCAGAACCTGTGGCCGGTGCACTGCGTGCAGGGGACCCGAGGGGCAGAGTTCGCGCCGTCGCTGTGCCAAGACGGCTGGGCGAGGGTGTTCCCCAAGGGGACCGATCGGCGGGTGGACAGCTACAGCGGCTTCTTCGACAACGGCCACCGGGGCAGCACCGGCCTCGGGGACTGGCTGCGCGCGCGGGGCGTGGACGAGGTCTTCGTCATGGGCCTCGCGACCGACTACTGCGTGAAGTTCACCGCGCTCGACGCTGTGGACCTGGGCCTGAAGACCTGGCTGGTCGCGGACGGCTGCCGCGGCGTCGAGCTCGCCGAGGGCGACGTGGAGCGCGCCATCGCGGCCATGCGGGCGGTCGGTGTCGGAATTGTCAACAGTGTTGACGTCCCCTGAGCGGTGGGCCGGTGCTCTACCTCATCACCTTCCTGCTCGCGCTCCCGTCGGGGATCCTGTGGATCTTCAACGGGGAGGTCCTGGTCGTCACGCAGGTCCAGCACGGGGGTGGCGTGCCGTGGGCCATCGCGCTCGCCACGACCGCAGGCCAGTTCTGCGGCTACGCGACGCTGTACCTGTTCGCCGACCAGTTCCTCGCGCGCCTGAAGTTCGTCCAGCGGGCGATCACCAAGGTGAAGATCGGCGATCCGGGGTGGGGGACCTACGCCATGTTCGCGACCGGCGGGCTGTGCGGGATCCCGCCGCTGCTGGCGCTCTTCACCCTCTACGGCAGCGCCCGCGCCGGCTACCTGCCGCGGCTCATCGCGTACGCGGTGCCGGGGCGGATCTGCTGGTACATGACCTGGGCCTACGCCCCCGATTTCCTGCGCGACCACTTCGGCATGTTCACGTGACGGGACCGCGGCGCTCGCCCTCGCGCCCCGATCAGCGCGCCGGGGTGTCGCCGCGGAGGCGCCCCTCGGTGGCCGCCTCGAGCGCGGCGGGGTCCACCGCGGCGACGTAGGTCCAGCCCATCAGCTCGAGCCGCGCCCACACGAGCAGCGTCGGCGACCCGCGCCACGAGTCCACCTGGACGTGGCCCGAGCGCTCGCGGAGCACCCCCGCGAGCACCGTCGGGTCATCGAAGCGGGTGGCGGCGTGAGCGTCCGCGGCGCCGGTCCCGGTCTCGACCATGACGGCGCCCTCGCTGTCGAGGAGGAAGCTCGCGACGAAGCCCGGCAGGTCGACGAGGGTCATGTAGTGGTCGGTGACGAACTCGAAGGACAGATCGAGCGCCGCGACGCCGAGGACCTCGCCCGCCGCGGAGACGATCGCCTGGGCGCAGGTCAGGATCCGCCCGCGCCCCATCACGTCCTGATACGGTGGGGACCAGCGCCGCCGGTCGCGGCTACCGGTCTGCCAGGCGTCCTCGGCCGCGATGTACCAGGCGTCGTTGCGCGGGTCGTGTCGGCGTCGCTCGGCGGCCGCGCCGGGGAAGATGTAGCTGACGCCCGACGCGGTGGCGACGTGCACCCACTCGATCGGCACCTCATGGACCATCACGTTGAGGCGGCGGTCCTCCTCGGTCGCGGGGCGCTGGGCGCTGTTGGGGCCGATGAGGAACATGCTCTGGACCTGGGACTCGAGCGTGTAGAGGCGGCGCACCTCGGCCTCGAGCGCGTCGCCGCGCGGGCCGTCGCGCCCGGGCGTCATGTAGGCGGCGTCGTCGGGGCTGACGAGGCGCCCGTAGTGGAGCGAGTAGCCGGCCGAGGCGGGGGCCGTCGCGTCGCTGGCGAACGCGTCGGCGCGGTGGATCGGGCCGTCCCAGCGGCGGTCCCCGCTCAGCGCGTAGCCAGCCGCCTGGGCGAGCCCCTCCACGAGGCCCTCGTAGAACTGGAAGTGGTTGGCGATGCGCTGGGCGCGCGCCCCCACGGCGTTCACGACGTCGGCCACCGCCTGGGCACGCACCTGGCTGTGGAGCTGCATCTCCGCCGCTCGCGCGCGCTCGCGGAGCTGGCTCCAGACCACCAGCGCGGCGCTCACGAGGAGCACCGTGAGGACGCCGACGACGGTCGCCTTTAGGTGGCGGCCCATCCAGCGGCGCAGGCGGCGCCAGGTGTCGTCGGGCAGCGCCTCGGTCTCTTCGCCGCGGAGCAAGCGCCGGAGATCGGCGGCGAGGGCCGCGGCGGAGGGGTAGCGGTCGGCGGGGTCGCGCGCCGCCGCGCGGGCGATGATGGCGCGGAGCTCGGGCGGCGCGATCGAGGTCTCCGGTGGGTCGCGGCGCTCGCCGCCGATGGCGCAGGCGACGACGTCGGTGATGGTCGGCCCGCCGTAGGGCAGGGCGAGGTGGCTGAGCTCGTAGAGGACGAGCCCGAGGGTGCAGACGTCGGTGCGCGGGGTGAGCTCGTCGAGCTTGCCGGCGGCCTGCTCCGGCGCCATGTAGAGCGGCGTGCCGAGGACCGAGCCGTAGCGGGTGCGCGCGACCCCCGGCCGGGTCTCGACCGCGCTCGCGCCGGGCGACGGCGCGTCGCTCGTGACGACCTCCGGGGGCCCGTCGACGAGGCGGGCGATGCCCCAGTCCATGACGTAGACCTCGTGAAAGCGCCCGATCATGATGTTGGCGGGCTTGAGGTCGCGGTGGATCACGCCCTTCTCGTGGGCGTAGGTCATGGCGTCGCAGACCTTGACGAAGGCCTCGAGGCGCTCGACCAGGGCGTCGTGGGTGTCGCCCCCGGGTCGCTCGGCGGCGGCCGCGATGATCTCCTCGAGGGTCTCCCCCTCGACGAGCTTCATCGTGTACGCCGGCATGCCGTCGGGCCCGACCTCGAGGGCATAGACCGGGACGATGTGAGGATGATCGAGCTGCGCGGTGATCTGGGCCTCGGTCAGGAAGCGCTCGACGAGATCGGCGCTCGGCGCTTCCATCGACAGCGCCTTGAGGGCGACCCGGCGGCGCAGCGCGTGATCGCGGGCGAGGTGGACCGTGCCCATCGCGCCCTCGCCGATCACCCCGAGGAGATCGTAGCGCACCTCGCCGAGCGGGCCGCGGAGCTGCGTCTCGGGGGCACCGCGAGCCCGGTCGGCGCCCTCGCTGAGCGCGCTGGGCGTGGCCTGGATGGTGTCCGCCGCGGGGCCGGTCGGCGCGAGCGTCGGGTAGAACCCAGCCGCCGTCTGGGCGGCGGTGAGCTCGACCTGGCTCGGGTGCCGCGGGTCATCGTGGGCGCTGCTCATCGCCGCTCAGTCTGGAGAGTCCGGAGCGATCGGTCCAGCCCGGCGGGAGGACGGCCCCCCCGACCGCGCCCGGGGTGAGGGCCCGCGGTCAGGCGACCTGGAGGATCGCTCCCTGCGCGCTGAGCGGGCGCTCCGCGGCTCGCGCGACGTCGACCACCACGCTGCCCCGGGGGCGGCCCGACTCGAGGAACGCGTGCGCCTCGGCGACGCGCTCGAGCGGGTAGCGCCGCGCGATCACCGCGCGAAGGGCGCCCTGCGCGGCGAGGTCGCGCACGTCCTCCACGAGCTTGCGGTTGCCGAGCGCGACGCCGGTGAGCGCGCGGCGTCCGCCGAAGAGCGCCGTCATCGCCATCATGAAGAGCAGGCCGGTGCTCATGTGGAGCTGGAGGTAGCGCCCCTTCGGGGCCAGGGCCTTGCGGCTGGCGCAGAATCGGTTCTTCGGGGAGGTGTCGAAGATCACGTCGTAGCGCTGCCCGGCCTGGGTGTAGTCCGCGACGGTGTGGTCGATGACGTGGGTGGCGCCGAGCTCGCGCACGAGGTCGTGATCGCGGCTGCAGACGCCGGTGACCTCGGCGCCGAGGTGGTGGGCGAGCTGCACGGCGAGGCGGCCGACGCCGCCCGAGGCGCCCACGATGAGCACGCGCTCGCCGGGCTGGACCTTCGCGAGGTCGCGCAAGAACACGACGGCGGTCCCGGCGCCGTAGGGGAGGGCGGCGGCCTCGGCGTAGTCGAGGCCCTCCGGCATCCGCGCGACGGCCTTGTCGGCGCGCACCGCGAGGTACTCGGCCTGGGCGCCGCGATCGCAGCTGCCGAAGACGTCGTCGCCCGCGGCGAAGCGCGTCACGGCCTTGCCGACCGCGACGACCCGCCCGGCGAACATGGTGCCCGGCACGCGGTGTCGCGGCCGGAAGAGGCCGAACATCAGGCGCCCGACGACGACGCCGACGCCCGGAAAGTCGGCCGCTCGCAGGCGACGGTCGCCGTGGGTCACGACGCTGGCGCGGACCTCCACGAGCAGCTCGTGGTCGCCGATGGTGGGGCGCGGGACCTCGCTCAGCGTGAGGACGTCGGGGGTGCCGTAGGTCTCGTGGGTGGCGGCTCGCATGTTCGTCTCTCCTGGGTCGAGTGGGGTGGGTCGCTGGTGACTCCGTTTGACAGCCCGATAATGGACATGCGTTTGCGTTCTGAACATTCCCCAAGTTCGCATCTGTGATATGCAAATATGCATGGATTGGCGACGGGTGAGCTTCGACTGGAACCGCGCGCGGGCCTTCCTCGCCACCGCGGAGGAGGGCTCGTTCTCGGGCGCGGCGCGAGCGCTGGGCATCGCGCAGCCGACCGTCGGACGCCAGGTCGCCGCGCTGGAGCAGGAGCTGGACGTCGCGCTCTTCGAGCGCGTCGGACGTTCGCTCGAGCTGACCCCCACCGGGCTCGAGCTGGTCGAACACGTGCGCCTGATGAGCGACGCCGCCACGCGGGTGTCGCGGATCGCGGCCGGACAGGCGGTGTCGCTCAACGGGACGATCTGCATCTCGGCCGGCGAGGTCAACGCCAGCCACGTGCTGCCGCCGATCGTGGCCGAGATCCGCGCGGCGCACCCGGGCATCTCGGTCGAGATCATCGCGACCAACCAGTCGAGCGATCTCGCGCGACGCGAGGCGGACATCGCCGTGCGCAGCTATCGGCCCACCGACCCCGACCTCGTGACGCGCAAGATCCGCGACGACGAGGCTTACCTCTACGCGACCCCCGCCTACCTCGCGTCGATCGGCGATCCGACCACGCCGGCCGAGCTGTCGCGGGGTGAGTTCATCGCCTTCGACGCCACCGACGTGTTCATGAAGGGCCTCAACGCCATGGGCGTGAGCGTCGGGCCGAGCCACTTCCCGTGGGTGAGCGCGAGCCAGCACGTGCAGTGGGCGCTGGTGACCCAGGGCTCGGGGATCGGCGTGATGATGGCCGAGATCGGCGACGCCGATCCGCGGGTGCGGCGCGCGCTGCCGGACCTGATGATCCCGGTACCGATGTGGCTCACGACCCACCGGGAGGTGCGGACGAGCCGCCGCGTGCGGGTCGTGTTCGACATGCTGGCGGAGGGGCTCAGCCGCTGAGGCGCGAGGGCGCGCGGCGCCGCGCGCCGCGGCAGGTCAGCGGCGGAAGTAGACGGCCTCCAGCGTCGTCGAGCCGCAGAAGCTCGACTTGGGGAAGCGCCAGACGCCTGGCGCGCCGAAGTCGAGCGCTCCGTACGAGATGGCGCCGCCGCACGGGTAGACGTGCCGCAGCACGCCGACGTGCTGGATGGAGGGCAGGGCACCGCCGCAGTCGGCGGCGGTGAAGTAGACGCTGGTCCCGCTCGGCGTCCCACCGGAGAGGCTCACGCTCTTCGTGCACACGATCGCGTCGGCCCGGGGAAGATAGACGACCGTGGCGGCGGCCGGGTTGCCGGTGGTGCTGTACGACCAGAAGTGAATGCCGGGCCCCCCGGACTGGCCCGCGTCCTAGACGGCGAAGGTCATCGCCCCGGCGTAAGGGGTGAGGCTGCTGAGCACGCCGACGTAGGAGCTGTCGGGGAGCGTCCCGCCGCAGTTCGCGGCGCTGAAGGTCGTCGCCGCGTTGGAGACGGCGCCGGGGTTCCACGACTTGCTGCAGCGGATGGCGCCGGCGGCCGGGAAGTAGACCGCGTCGAGCTCCAACCCGCGGGTGCCGGTGGTGAGCGTCCACAGCGACATCCTGGGGCTCGCGCCTCCGACGGCGCTGACGTTGGTGAAGCCGTTGGTGGCGTGGGCATAGCGGACGGCGCCCTCGGCGTCGGTCGCCGGTAGGGCACCCCCGCAATCGTCGTCGGAGTAGTAGATGGCGACGGACTTGCTGCTCCCGGTGGCGGTGGCGTCCTTCTCGCAGACGCGGATGGTGAGCGGGTCTCCATAGGTGTAGGCGGCCGCGAGCGAGGCGGCGCCGGTGTCGGGGTTGGTGACTGTGGCGACGACCGGGCCGGGGGCTGCCCCGGCGGGGACGCGGGCGACGAGGCGCGACGCGCTCTGGCGCGTCACGCCCGGCGACGCAACGCCGTCGAAGGCGACCGTCGCGCCGACCGCGAGGTTGGTGCCGACGAGGGTGACGAGATCGCCGCCGGCGGTGGCGCCGTGGTCGGGGACGACCGCCGCGAGGCTCGGCGGGGCGGCGAGCGGGACGCAGCCCCCGTCGGTCCAGACCGTGTTGACCGCGCAGACGAAGTGACACGCCGTCGTCGTCTCCGAGCTGTCGAAGGCGCCGACGTTCGTGGGGACCCACGCGCCGCCGTCCCAGGTCTGGACGATCGTGTCGACCGTGTCCCAGACCGCGTCCGCGGGCAGGCCGGTGCAGGCGGCCGAGCGCGTCGCGGCCTCGCTGGGTGCGAAGCGGTGGTCGAAGTCCGTCGGCCAGGCGGCGCCGATGTCGGTGTAGTCGGCGCGGACGGGCGCGGTCGGGTCGCCGAAGGTCAGGGCCTCGCTGCCACAGGCCGCGAGCGGCACCTCCCAGGTGACTTGGGGGTAGACGAGGCCGGCCGCGACCTGGCCGCCGTCGCCGTCGGGGTTGGCGGTGACGCCGTCGTCGGGGTCGGCGCCGTCGTCGGCGGTGCCGGCGCTGTGCAGGGTGCAGGCGCTGATCCCGGGGCGGACGCCGAGGGCGACGTTCCAGTAGACCTTGTGGGCGAGGCCGCCGCCCGAGGTCAGCGCCTCGGCGCCGCGGTAGACCGCCGCCTGAAAGAGGTAGTCGTCGGCGTCGACCTGGGCCGGGTCGGCCTCGGTGATGGCGGCGCAGGGGCTCATGCCGTCAGCGCCGGGGGTGCAGAGGTTGCCCGGGAGCGGGGCGCCCGGGTCGAGGGTCACGTCGGCCGCGAAGGTGGCGGCGTCCGAGGTCACGTCACAGTCGAGGGCGAGATCGTCGAGCAGGCGCGTGGTGGCGACGCCGGTCTCGGCGCCCGCGGTGCAGGCGAAGCCGAGCACGAAGGTGCGCCCGCGCGCGCCGTCGGCGTCGAAGAGCAGGGCGATGTCGACGCACGCCCCCTCGGTGTCCGGGGTACAGGGCCAGCCCCGGGAGCGTCAGCGGCGCCACGCTGATCTGCAGCTTCCCCGTCGGCGCGCCGGAGAGCGTCGCGTCGCGGGCGCCTGCGGACAGGAGCAATGACAAGGCCGGCCAGGCGGCCCAGTGTCCGGGAGGATCTCTACGCAAAGGCGCCCCCGCAGGCGTCGCCGTGCGATGCACACGGCGCGTTACGATATCGCGAGCACCGTATCATAGAGGTGCTTGACGCGCGGACGGTTTCTCTCCGTACGGAAACCGTCATGCAACGCACACTTGAGGGTCGGTGGTGGCCTTCGGGCCGGCGCGCGCAGCGTGGGGAGGAGCCACGCCGCGGAGGTCGTTTCGCCACCGCCTGGCCCGCTTCGCGTTGGGCCCGACGGCCCTCTAGGGGGCTTGCTTCGCGGGGTGCGGGGCGCAGCGCCCGGGTGTCTATGTTCGCGGCGTCACTGGCGGAAGTCGGGGGTGTAGAAGACCCCCGGCGGGCTCGCGGTGGTGTCGAGGTCGTAGCTGACACCGGTCTCTGCCAGGTCGTCGGGGAAGGCCGCGAGGCGGCACCCGGCGTCGTTCTGGGCGCCGCCGTAGGAGCAGCCGCTGCCGGTCGCGTGGTAGTAGACGCCGGGCGCCGTGCCCGTCACGTCGATCCAGTAGCCCGAGATGGCGCCGTTCAGCTCGCCGGGCGCGAAGGTCCAGACGCGGCAGCGCGCACCGTCCGGGGTGCCCCCGTTGACGCACTCGCGGTCACTGGGCTGGCACGGGCTCGGTCGGACCACCGCTCCGTCCACGCAGCCCGTCCCCTCGACGAACAGGCCGGCGCCGGGGCAGTACTCGGCGTTGTCCGTGCCGCACGCGACGTAGTTGCGGATGTAGTCGATGTGCAGCGTCTGCTTCACGAAGCCCGCCCAGGCGCTGCTCGGCACGTAGGTGGAGTGGTTGAGGATCCAGTAGAAGGGGGCGGTCGGGAAGTTCGAGCTCTCGAAAGCCGCCAACCCTGCGGGGGTGCCGGCGGCCACGTTGGCCTGGGTCCCGACGGTGATGGTCCCGGTCCTGACGTTGTTGATGTAGAAGTCCAGCCGGTCGTCGGTCCACTCGACGGCGAACAGGTGGTCGCGCCGCCAGAGCTCGTCGGCGGACCGCTCGACGGTGGTGAAGCCCTTGTCGAGGTGGACGCTCACCCCGCCGGCGGCGGCGCACTCGGCCGCGCCGGGGGCCTCTATCTCCTGGCCGGTGGCGGCCTGGTAGCACTTGCCGTGGTGATAGGTCTGATAGGCCTCGTTGGCGGCGTCCCGCGCCTCCATGACGTCGATCTCGCCGCCGTCGTAGGGCCAGCCGCCGGACTCGGGCATCAGCCACGTCGCGGGGAAGGCGCCGATCCCGCGCGGCAGGCGCGCCTTCGCCTCGAAGCGGCCGAACCTCTGCATGACGCCGCGCGGGTGCGCGACCCCGTCGCCGTCGATCCACGGCTTGTTGTTGGGTGCGAAGCTCATGACGGCGCCGTTGAGGATGGGGCAGGTGAGGTTGCGGAACCCGAGCGACGGCGCGTAATCGATGTTGTCGCGGCAGCGGTAGGTCTGGTTGGCGTAGTAGACCCCCGGCCAGCGTGGATCGGGGTCGGCCCAGTAGGCCACGCCGGTCTCCTCGAGGAAGTGGGGCGGGAACGAGACCACCTGGCAGTTCACGCCGCCGAAGGTGCCACCGTAGGGGCAGCCGCCGCCGACCGGGGCGTAGTATACGCCGGGCCAGGCGGGATCGGGGTCGACCCAGTAGGTGACCCCCGGGGTCAACTCGCCCGGGGCGAAGCCGTAGACGAAGCAGTTCGGGCCGCCGAGCGAGCCGCCGTAGATGCAGTCGTAGCTGACCGGCGCGTAGGCCGCGGACAGCTCGAGATAGCCCTTGCCGCTGCGGTCGACCCGGACCTGTGAGCCGTCCATTCTGGCCGACCAGTGCCCCTGGTAGTCTGTCGCCATCCAATTTACCATCTGGTAAAGCGTCCAATTGCACTTGTTCAGGTCGGCCATCTGGTCGCGCAGGAGCCCGCCGTAGAGGGTCTTCACGTCTCCGTCGCTCATCGCGCTGGTGTCGTATCCGGGGGCCATTACGGCGATGGACGCGTCGAGGTTGGCGCGGGTCGGAGGGAAGGGGCCGTCGCCGCCGACGTCGGACAGGTCGCAGTCCTGGGTGGAGCCGGGCCAGATGTGGCACTGCGGGTCGAGCTGATCGAAGCAGTAGGGGTCCGACGGGGCGCCGGTCGGGCCGCGAAAGTCGTCCTCGAAGGTCACGCGCCAGTGGGGCCGCGTCACGGTGATGGGCGGCGCGGGGCCGGTGTCCGTGTCGGCCGCGGAGCCGTCGGCGGGCGCGCTGTCTGCCACCGCGCTGTCGCGGTCCGGCCCGCTGTCGGCGTCATCGGGGACGGTGTCCTCGGGCGCGGTGTCGGGGGGCGCGGCGCTGTCGTCGGGGACCACCGCGTCAGGCGGCGCGCTCGCCGTGTCGGTCGCGGAGGTCGTGTCCGCCACGACGTCGGGGTCGAGGACCAGGGTGTCGGTGGTCGTCGCTGCCTCGCCACCGCACCCGACGGCGAGCGCGAGCAGGGCGACCGACGCCAACCCCCAGCGGGGAGGGCGTGGGTCCCCGAGTGACGCGTCGCGAGTTCGTTTCATGCCGCGACGGTACGAGTTCACCCGCACCGCAGCAAGGGGGCGCCCGCCTGGACCACGAATGCTGCAATGCAAGAAGTGTGGGATTCGCAAAAGCGCGTCGCCAGGGACGAGGATGTCGCGGTCGGCAGCGGGCGGTCTCTCGCAGCGCACAGGCGCCTGGGAGGCGGCTCGAACGCCCCGGGGCGGCGGGCAGAGGGGGCGGCGTCGCCACCCGCCGCGTGGCCGGCGGCGCCGTTTGTGTTCAAGAAGTCGGTCGTGGCCACCGTTGGAGACTGGTGGAGCCCCCCCAACTCCGCCACGCCTCGCCGGAGACCCCGTGAGCCGCACGACCCCCGAATCCCCCGCCGACGGCATCCTGAGCACGCTCCCCGACGTGATGCCTGGAGCGCTCGTCGTCTGGTCCCTCGACGGCCGCGTCGTCGCGGCCAACCGGCGCGCGACGGAGGTGCTCGGGATCGACGCCGCGGCGCTCATCAACGGCCCGGTGGCCCGCTTCTGGGATGACGCAGAGGCCGCGCGCAACGAGGTCGGCCCCGGGATCAAGCGGGTCGAGTGCGCCTGGCGCACCGCCGATGGGGGCACCGTCCCGATGCTCGTCTCGACCACCCGCGCCCACGACGCCGGCGGCACCGCCGGCCTCTTCGTGAGCATCGCGGTCGATCTCACCGAGCGGAAGCGGCTCGAGGGGGAGCTGCTGCACGCGCGCAAGCTCGAGTCGGTGGGACAGCTCGCCTCCGGCATCGCGCACGAGCTCAACACACCCATCCAGTTCGTGTACGACAACGCCCACTTCCTGGCCGAGGCCTTCGAGGACCTCGCCGTCTGCGTGCGGCGCTATCGCGAGGCGCTGGCGGCGCTCGCCCCGTCGGTCCTCCCCGGGTCGACCTGGGCGGCGATCGCCGCGGCGGAAGAGCGCGCCGACCTCGACTATCTGTTCGCCGAGATCCCCGACGCCCTCGCCCGGGTGAAGGAGGGGGCCGACCGCGTCGCGCGCATCGTCCGCGCCATGAAGGTCTTCGCGCACCCGCGGGACGGGCGCGAGCCGATCGACGTCAACGCCGAGATCGACACGACCCTCGTGATCGCGCGCAACGAGTACAAATACGTCGCGGACGTCGAGTTCGATCGCGGCGACGTGCCGTTCCTGAGCGCCGACGCGTCCCTACTCAATCAGGTGTTCCTCAACCTCATCGTGAACGCCGCCCACGCCATCGGAGACAAGGACGGGCCGCGCGGTCGGATCCGCGTCGCGACGCGCCTCGAGGGCGGCCACGTGGTGGTGTCGTTCAGCGACGACGGGGTCGGGATCCCGGCCGAGGTGCGCGACCGCATCTTCGATCCGTTCTTCACGACCAAGGTGGTGGGGCGCGGCTCGGGCCAAGGGCTGTCGTTCACCTATCAGGTCGTCGTCGAGCGACTCGGCGGGCGCATCACCGTCGACTCGGAGGTCGGCGTCGGCACGACCTTCACGCTGCTGCTCCCGGTGCATGCCGGTGTGCGCGCGCAGGCGGCGTTCTGATGGCGTCGACGCGGCACGATGCGTCGCACGCCGCCGCGCCGACGGCGGAGGCCAAGGTCAGGCCCATCATCCTGTTCGTGGACGACGAGCAAGCGGTGCTCGACGGGATCCGCCGTCAGCTGCGGCGCCACCGCGACGCGTGGGATCTGCGCTTCGTCACCTCCGGGCGCGAGGCGCTCGAGGTGTTCTCCGAGGTCCCCGTCGACATCCTCGTCACCGACGTGCGGATGCCCGGGGTCGATGGGCTGGCGCTGCTGCAGACCGCCCGGTCCCGCTTCCCCGAGGCCGTGCGGGTCGTGCTGAGCGGCTATACGGCGCCGACCGAGCAGCGCGAGGTCTACACCGTCGCGCACCGCGTCCTGCCGAAGCCCTGCGATCACGTGCGGCTGATCGAGACCCTCAGCCAGGCGGTGGAGATCCGCGACCTGGTGCGCGACCGGGCGGTGCGGGCCCTGGTGGGCGGGGTCAAGCGCCTGCCCGCGGTCCCGCACATCTACACCCAGCTCCAGGCGGTCCTGCAGGACGACATGAGCGACGCCCAGACCGTCGCGCGGGTGATCGAGCGGGACGCGGTGATGGTCGCGTCGGTCCTGCGCACCGTGAACTCCGCCGCGTTCGCGCTCGCCGAGCCGGTGATACGGGTCAAGGACGCCGTGGCCTACCTCGGCCGCAGCATGGTCTCCAGCATGGTCCTCGGGCTCGCCATGTTCGACCGCTTCAACGCCGCCGGCGTGCCCGAGGGGTTCTTGCGCGTCCTCCAGGCGCGCGCGATGGCGACCGCGAGCGTCGCCATGCGCCTCGCGGAGCGGCGCGGCCGCAACGACGCCTACGTCGCCGCGATGCTCCACGACATCGGCCAGCTCGTCATGTTCGTGATCTTCGGCGAGGAGTACGAAGACGTCTGCGGTGACGGCGACATCACCGCCCAGGAGAGAGCGCGCTTCGGCGCGGCCCACGACGCGGTGGGCGCCTATCTCCTCGGGCTCTGGGGCCTCCCGGCGAGCGTGGTGGGCGCGGTCGCGGCCCACCACCGGCAGCTCTCCGACGCGGACGGGCCGGTCGCGCGCGCGGTCCAGCTGGCGGAGCTCCTCCTGCGCACCTCCGAGGGACCGCCGGGGGCGCTCGACGCGTGGCTCGACGAAAGCCCGCTGAGCCCCGACGAGCGCGCCCGAGCCCGCACGTGGCTGTCCGACGCGGCCCAGCCCTGTCGGACCAGCACCGCGCGCTCGATCCCGCGCCCGCGGACCCCGACCGTGACCTCGCTTCCACGCCCGGTGACCTACCGCGCCATCCGCCGGCCTTGACCTCCCGGTCGGCTACCGCTGCTGAGCCTTCAGCGACGGGTTGAGCTCGCGCTCGGTGGCGTCGCGGAGGCGCTCGGCCAGGACCTTCATCACGCGCAGGCCGATGGTGCCGTCCTGGCGGAGGATCGCCTGGAAGCGCTCGCCGGTGAGCACGAGGCAGCTGACGGGGCCGCGGGCGCGGGCGGTCGCGGTGCGGGTCGATCCGTCCACGAGGGCGACCTCGCCGAAGCAGGCGAACGGCGTCAGCACCGACAGGACTCGCCCGCCGCGGACGATCGCGACCGTGCCGGTGAGCACCACGTAGAGCGCGTCGCCGGGATCTCCCACGCTGAAGATCGCGCCGCCGTCGGCGAACGTGACGCGCTCGCAGGCGTCGGCCACGGCGAGCAGCTCGTGCCCGGGGGTGCCGCCGAAGATGTCGGCGCGCTGCAGCACGGCGACGCGGGCGAGGAGCTCGTCGGCGAGCGGGTTGTCGGGCTCCCGGGCCGCGAAGCAGGTCGCGGCGGCCACCCAGGGATCGGTGACGTCGCTGAGCCGCGCGGCGATCTGGGCGGCCGGCGCGCCCTTGGCGTGGCCGCGCGCGATGATGGGCTCGAAGGCGACACGGGAGAGCCGCTCGAGCAGCGCGATGGCGCGGCGCGCGAGGGGGGCGGTGGTCGCCACGCGGCCCGGGTGGAGGCGCTGGAAGGTGTACCAGTAGAGCGCGGCCGCCGCGCGCTGCAGGGCGGCGCCGTCCGGGTTGAGGTCGAGCCCCGCGAGGACGGCGTCGCAGGCGACCTCGTACACCTCCACGAGCGCGTCGCGGGCCTCGGCGAAGGCCTCGCTGCCGGCGGGATCCGCGCCGGTCTGGAGCGCGTCGATGGCCTCCTCGAGGGGGCGAGCCTCGCGCAGCGCCTCGGACGCCTCGGTCAGGGCGTGCGTCGCGGCGGTCTGCCGACGCTGGCGCTCGCGGCTGCCGTCGAGCCAGGCCTCGGTCGTCGCGAGGACGTCCTGGACGCGGTCCGGGCGGTCCTCTGGCCGCCGCGCGAGCATCCGCATGCACAGGCGGTCGAGCTCGGGGGGGATGGGGCGGTCCGGCGCGCGCACGCCGGGAGGTGGGATCGTGCGCCAGTGGACGGCCTCGGGGAGGCTCCCGTCGTCGCTCGCGAAGGGCAGGGTGAGGGTGAGGATCTCGTAGAGGATCGCTCCGAGCGACCAGATGTCGGTGCGCGCGTCGAGGGCGTTGACGTCCTGGAGAAGCGCCTGCTCTGGCGACATATAGCCTGGCGAGCCGCTCCACAGGCGCGTCCGCGCCTGGTCGCGGCCGCCGACGCCGAGGAGCTTGGCGAGGCCCCAGTCGATGACCGTGACGTCGCCGTAGCGGCCGACGACGATGTTCGCGGGCTTCAGGTCGCAGTGGATGACGCCGTGGTCGTGGGCGTAGGCGACGGCGCGCAGGGTCTGCGCGAAGAACTCGATGTAGCGGCCGAGGCGGGCCGGCCCTGAGCCAGGCTCATCCCCGTGGCGCAGGCGCGAGAGGAGGTCGCTCAGGGGCTCGCCCTCGAGGCGCTTCATCGTGTAGTAGGGCCCGAGCTCGGCGCTGAGGCCGACCTCGTGGATCGGGACGATGTTCGGGTGCTCGAGGCCGCCGGTGATGATGGCCTCCTCGAGGAAGGCCTGGATCAGCACCGGGTCGTCGCGGTGCTCGTCGCGGAGGCCCTTGATCGCCACGGCGCGGCGCAGATCGCGGTCGACGGCGAGGCGCACGACGCCCACGCCGCCCTCGCCGAGGACGCGCCCGAAGGCGTGCCTGACGTCGCCGGGATCGGTCGGCGCCGGGCTGTCGGGGCCGAGGCCCAGGGCGACCGTGGTAGCGACGCCGGCGGCGGTGGTGAAGCGGTCGAGGCCCGTCGCGCCGACCCGCGTGGCCGGGCCCGCCGTCTTCGCCGCCGAGCGGGGACGCAGCTGGCGGGTGCGCGGTCCGTCCGCAGGCACGGTGTGGCGCAGCTCGCGCGCCAGGAGCGCGGCCATGGTTGCGCGCGGCGCCTCCGCGTGATCGGAGCGACCGAAGCGGACGAGGATCTCGGCGAGGGCGGCGAGCTCGAGCTTGCCCTCGCGGAACAGGGCCAGCGGCTCCTCGAGCGCGTCGTGGGGGACCGGGCGGCTGTCGGGATCGTCGGACATCGCCGCCCATGGTACGCGGGGCGCAGCATTTGACCAGCCGTGCCGCGCCCCAACATCACGCCGTAGCGCGAACGCTCTCTCCCGCGCGGCGTGTCACGGGGTGATGCTGCGTTGCAACATGCGCTCGGCCGCGAGGCAGGTGTTCGTGAGCAGCATGGCGACCGTCATGGGCCCGACCCCGCCGGGGACGGGGGTGATGAGGCGAGCCTTCGCGCGGGCGGCGTCGAAGTCGACGTCGCCCACGATGCGCCCGTCCGCGCGGCGCGTGATGCCGACGTCGATGACGACGGCGCCGGGCTTCACCCAGTCGCCGGTGACGAGGCCGGCCTTGCCCACCGCCGAGATGAGGATGTCGGCCTGGCGCGCGTGGTGGCCCGGATCGACGGTGTGACGGTGGCAGGTGGTGACGGTGGCGTGGGAGCGCAGCAGGAGCCACGACATCGGGCGCCCGACGATCGCGCTGCGGCCGAGCACGACCGCGTGGCTGCCGAGGATCGGGACGTCGTACTCGCGCAGGAGGCGCATCACCCCCTGCGGGGTGCAGGCGAGCAGCGCCGGGCGGCCGGCCTGGAGCCAGCCGACGTTCGTCGGGTGGAGCCCGTCGACGTCCTTGTGGGGGTGGACGCGGTCGACGATGGGCTTGGGGTCGATGTGATCGGGGAGCGGAAGCTGGACGAGGACGCCGTGGACGCGCGGGTCGGCGTTGAGGCGGTCGATCAGCGCCAGGACCTCGTCGTCGGCGGCGTCGGCGGGGAGGTGGACGACGCGGGAGGCGATGCCGACGCGCTCGCACTCCTTCACCTTGATGCGGACGTAGATCGCGCTCGCGGGGTGATCGCCCACGACGACGACGGTCAGCCCAGGGACGACGCCGCGCGCGGCGAGGGCCTCGACGCGCTCGCGGACCTCCTCGCGCACTCTGCTCGCGACGGCCTTGCCGTCCATGATCTCTGCGGCCATGGGCGCCCTCCCTGTCTCCAGATGGGCTGCCGCGTAGCACGCGGCCGTTTCTCAGTGCAAGGTCGGCGGCTCGCCCGAGTGGCGCTGCGCCTCGAGCTCGGCGAAGGCGCGGGCGGCCTCGGCGCGGGCCTCGGCGGCAGCGTCCTCGGCGTCCATCCGGGCGAAGGCCGCCTTCTTCTCGCGGCTGAGGCGCAGGCCGACGGCGACGAACACGAGGGTCATCGCGAACCACAAGAGCGAGCTGTCGTGGAGCAGGAGGAACGGCGAGGTCTCCTCCTCGAGGGTCGCGACCCAGTCCGCGGCGAGCTCGTCGGCCGGCGCGCCGAAGCGCTCGGTGAAGGCGGCGTCGAAGGGCTCGCCGGCCCCGATCCGGCGCAGCACCGTGACGAGGGCCCCGGGCCCGCCGCGGCCGATGAGGTGGCGGGTGAAGAGCGCCGACTGTGCGTAGGCGAGCGGGACGCGCGAGCCGCGGTTCGGGAAGCCGGCGTCGAGCTCGTCGAGGGTGAGGAGGTTGCCGGTGATGGCGGCCTGGTGCGCGGCGGACAGGCGGGCGATGACATCCTCGCCGGAGACCCAGATGGCGAGCCCCTCGGTGAGCCAGCGTGGCACGTGACGCCCGCCGGCGACGGCGTTGATGAGGACGTGTGCCACCTCGTGATCGAAGGTCTCGAGGAGGCTGAAGAGCGCGGTGCCGTGGGCGCGCAAGACCACGCGGCGGGCGCCGATGAAGGCGACGCCGGCGGCCCACTCGGCCATCGGGGCGCCGTCTGGGAAGGCGGCGGCGAACTGCTCCGGGTCCTCGGCGATCCATACGTCGATCTTGCCGCCGAGGGTGTCGCAGGCGCCGAGCGCGGCGCAGACCCGGCCGAAGCGCTCCTCGGCCACGGTCATGACCTTGTGGACGGCGCTCGTGACCTCGTCGCTGCCGAAGTAGACGAAGTGCGCGGTCTCGCCGTACGGCGCCGCCTCCGACGGCAGGTCGGCGCGCGCCGTGCGGGGTGGGAGCGCCAGCAGCAGGGCGACGACCAACGCGAGCGCGGCGCGAAGAGCGGTTCCAACGCACACGGGCGCGCGCTTTGGTCGGGGGCCTCGTTTCGACATCGACTGCGAATCTAGGCGCCGGGGCGTGCGCGGCAAGGCGCCGCCATCAGGTCACAGCCGGCGCCACTCGAAGCGGCGGGTCCCGGCGGTGATCTCGAAGTAGAAGCCGAACTCGAAGACGATCTCGTTTTTGGGGTTGAGGAGGCCCTCGGGTGGGTTCGGGAAGGGTTGGGCCCGCTGGAACGCCTGCCGCGCCTCCTGGTCCATGAAGTCGAGGCCCGAGTTACGGGTGGTCGACATGTCGAGCACGCGTCCCTGCTCGCTCAGGGTGATGCGCAGGACGGTGTAGCGGTCTTTGACGCCGTAGGCGTTGCCCGTGGGGTCACGGCTCCGGTAGAGCTCCGCCGGGTGCCAGTGCTTCTCGACGGCGCGCTTCACGCGCAAGAAGAAGTCGGCGTGCTTGTAGCGGTTCGCGTTGAGGATCGTGGACTTGCCTGGATCGATGTCCGGCAGGTGGTCGTTGGAGGTGAAGTCCCCGGCGAGGGCCTGGATGTTGGCGAGGGCGGCCGCGTCGCTGGTGGCCGGCAGCAGGATGCGGGTGTCCCGGCCCTGCTCGACCACGGACTGCGGCTTCTTGTGACCGGTGTCCGCCTCGGGGAGCTTCGGCGCGGCGTCGGCGAGCTTGATCTCCGCCTGGTCCTGGCTGGTCACCGTGGGGTTGGCGCTCTTGGACTGCTCCGACTGCACCGGCGAGGGCGCCTGCACGGCGACGCTGCCCGGGGCCTTGCGCGAGGGGGGCGCGACGCGCTCCGAGCGGGTCTGCTTCTTGGTGCGCGTGTCCTTGGTCGACAGGTACTTCGTCTCGATCGGCGGGGCGTCTTCGGGCGGTTGCTGGTCGGGGGTGTCGACGACCACCGCGTCCTCGGGGATCGGCGGCTCCTCCGGCTCGGGCTCGTCGCGCTGGATGCGGATCGCGACCGCGCGCATCGTCGGCGCGGGGTCCGGCGAGCACAGGTCGGCGCGGGCGCGCTCGAAGGTCGCGCGCATGGGGACGGCGTTGGCGGAGAGCAGCCGCCCGAGCTCGGCCGAGCACAGGGTCGCCGTGTCGGTGCCGTGGGTCTGGGAGTCGAAGAACGCGAAGAGCGGCACCTGCACGGCGAGCGCCAGCCCAAAGACCAGCGCGAGCCGACCCCAGGGCGCATCCAGCTCTCGCGGTTCCTCCAGCTCCATTCTCCCCCTCGACCACACACGCGCCGTCGGGACCCTGCTCGACTCTACCGCACGCTAGCAAACCATTGGGTCCGACCCCGCGCTGTCGTCAGCGTAACGACCCGCCCGCGCCGGGACAAGATTGGGCGGCGACGGACGGTAGCGCGGGGAGTCACGGTCCGGAGACGTCTCTCCGGCGCGTTCGTGAAACCCGCGGGCCCGGGAGTTCATGCCGGGCGCGGTCAGCGCCGGTACGGGACCGCGCTGGCGCGCGACCTGCGGTTTGCGAAACGGCGCCGTCGTCTCGGTCGTCGACCTGCCGTCGCCTCGAGTCAGAGGCCCGCGGGCCGTCGGCGCCGCAGCCAGGTCAGGAGCCCGATCCCCAGGAGCAGCGCCAGCGCCCCCGAGCCGCGGCCGCCGCCGCCAGCGCAGCCGGAGCTCTTGTGAGCGAGCTGCTGGACGTCGCCTTCGCCCTGTACGTCGAGGCCGGTGCCGGTGGTGTCGGGGGGCGTGGTGGTGTCGGTCCCCGCGCTCGTGTCCGGCGTGGCGGTGTCGGGCGACGTGGTGTCGGGCTCGGGCTCGACCGGGGCGACGGCGCACTGACCGGCCTCGCAGATCTTGCCGCTGGTGGCGCAGTCTACCTCGGCGCGCATCGGGCAGTCGTCCTGGGTGATGCACGCCCAGGCGACGGCCCCGTCGCAGCCGCTGTCTCCGACGGTGCAGACCGGGTCGACGCAGGTCGACGCGCAGGTCCCGCTCACGCAGGTGGAGCCGGCCCCGCAGTCCCCGCAGGTGCCGCCGCAGCCGTCGCCGCCGCAGGTCTTGCCGGCGCAGTTCGGGGTGCACGTCGCGCCACACGCGAGCGGGTGCTCGCCGCTCGGGTCGGCGCCGGACATGCCGCAGTCATACCAGTCGTTGGACTGGTCCCAGCCGCAGGAGCCGCCGCAGGGCTGGGAGTAGACCTGGTTGGTCTCGCAGTAGTAGAGCGTGCCGTCGTCACAGCAGCCGTAGTAGGTGATGTCGCCGCAGCCGTTCGGGGTGGTGGCGCAGCCGTTGTCGCAGTCGTTGCACTCGCACAGCCAGGTGGGGCCCCAGCAGACCTGCTCGCTGATACCGGCGGGGCTGCACTCGCCGTCGTAGCCGTGGGGCGGCGCGACGCAGCTGCCGTCGCCGCAGGTGCCGTCATCGACCCAGTCCGCCGCCGGCTGCGCCGGGATGGTGCGGGTCACGCAGTGGATGGCGCCCGAGTAGAAGGAGAGCTCGGTGGCCTCGATGGGGATGTTGTCGTAGTCGGGGAGGACGGCGTCCCAGGTCGCCTGGGCGGCGGCCTTCTGGGCGTCCCACGCGCTGTAGTCGCTGTACGGCCACAGGTTGACGCCGTTGAAGAGGGTCGAGTTGATGAAGGTGAACGGGATGTTTCCGAAGCTCGAGTTGCGGCGCCCGGGCATGACGATGCGCGGCACGGTGAAGCTGGTTCCGTCGGGCTTGACGTAGGCCTCGAGGAAGGCGGCGTTGGCGTCGAGGCGGGGGCCGTTGGTCTGCTCGGCGTTGTTGGCGTAGGGCGCGGCGTATTCGCCCATCAGCACGCGGCCGTCGTCGAGCACCTTCATGTACATGTCGATGTGGCCGGTCCCGTCGTCGGTGATGCTGTGCATGACGACGAGGTCCTTGCAGCCGACGTAGTCGCTCAGCAGCGTCTCCATCTGGAGGGTGTATGGGTGGGTCTGCAGCGCGGTCAGGCTCATGCTCTCGATGTTGTCGTTGCAGCTCCCGTCGTAGCAGCTGAGGTTGTAGATCTGCCGGTCGCTGGTGAAGCAGATGCCGTCGGTGGTCGCCTGGAAGGTGCCGCCCTCCATGTAGAGGGGGAGGCGGTAGACGGTGGCGGTCTGCTCGTAGCCGAACGCGCCCATGTTGCGTGCGAGCACGGTGGGGACGCCGTCGTCGAGGGGCCGCTCGTGGTAGTAGCGCCAGTCGGCGAAGGCGAAGGTGTCGGTCGCGGTGTCGACGATCGGGAGCGGGCCGGAGTCGATGAACCAGACGCTGTCGATGTCGGTGCGGTAGAACTTGATCTTGTCGTCGAGGGTCTGCTGGGACACGCCGGCGGTGAGGATGCGTGACTTGAGGCCGTTCTCGGCGCTGGCGCCGTCGACGGCGAACCAGACCTCGCCGACCTCGGACGCGTGGACGGCGACCTGGACGAAGGTGTCGGTCGCGTTGGTCGAGGTCAGCATGTAGCCGGGGTAGGTCATGACGATGGCCCGCATCGGCTCCCACTCGACCATCGGGCGGACGGTGGCGATGCGGTCCGGCGGCTCGGTGATGGCGTAGAGCTGCGGCGCCGCGGTGCGGATGTCGTCGTACTGGTCGCCCTTGGCGGCGGGCAGGGTCGGGTCGAGGCGCCAGGCGGGGAGGATCCGGTCGTCCGCCACGAAGCGTCCGGTCGCGTCGAAGCGCGCGCTGAACGGTACGGCCTTCGGGGCCTCGTCCCGGGCGGTCGTGGCGACGGTGGTCGTCGGCGTGGAGGGCGGCGGGGGGCTTGCGGTGCACGCGCCGAGGGTGGCGAGGAGGACCAGGGCCGTGGCGAGTCGTGTAGGCGCTTTCATAGGGTCCATCGTTGCTCCCGGGCGCGGGCTTGATCGCTTCACGCGACGCCGCATCCTAGGAGCGAGGCAGGGGCGGCGCAACGAAGGCCTTGCGGGAACTCGCGCTGCGCCCGGATCAGCGGCCAACCCCGGTCAGGAGCGCGGCGTTCGATTCCTCGAACCCCGCCCCCGCGGGGGGCCCCGGATCCCGCGAGGCGTGTTGCAGTGCAACACGCGGATCGCGCGCACATCGAGGTTGCGTCCGCGTCTGGCGGGCCCTATTCTCGCGAGCGGAAGCGCGCCGGTCCTGGTGGGCCGCGCGGTCTTCAAAACCGTAGTGGGGCGCTGAGAGGCGTCCTGGGGGGGTTCGATTCCCCTGCGCTTCCGCCACACACCCGCGATTGTCCGACGTTGTCCGCCAAGACACCGCGTCGGCGGACGCGACATGGCACGGAGATCGCGGACGGGAGATCGGGGAGATCGGGATCGGTCACCTTCTCCTTGCTGTCGGCGAAGGGCGGGCGTAGCGTCGTGACGGACGCGGCGCGTCCCTGTCGTTCGGGCCTCTGGAGCGTCGATGGGCGTGTTACAGAAGTCGGTGTGGGTGGCCTTGGCGGTCGCCTTGGGGTGCGGTGGAGCCTGCGTGCTCGTCTTCGCCCCCCGCCACGCGCACGACAGCACCCGCCAGGCGTTCTCCGACCCCGGCGGTGAGCGCGGTGTCGGGGCGGCTCTCCCGGTCGAGGGCAAGGCGGGCGAGTGCCGGACTCCCCTGTCTGGCGGCGCCCCAACGATCTGCGGACACGTGGATATGGTGGCGCGTCGGTCGTGTGACCCACGGGCGTCGTTTCGGACGATCGACGCCCTCGCGCGCACTTGCGCCCGGCAGCGCGCCCCGTGGCGCTCGCCGGGTCACTTGCGCGCGGGTCTCGCGGTGGACGGTCTGGGCGGAACGACCGGCTGAGGCTCGCTCAGGCGCCTCTCACCCGCTCCGAATCGCCCACCAGTCGCTGTGTTCCACGCCGCACGGCGCTCCCGCGCTCGTGCGTGCCCCGCCGCGCGTGCGGGTGCCGCGAGGGCCGCAGCACCCGCACGCGCTGTCTCACCAGCTGCTTCACCTGCGAGGTCTCACATGGAGTTTCTCATCGGTGGCGTCATCGTCGTCGCCCTCCTCGGCTCGTTGTTCTACACGCTGAAGGTGCGCCAGGGCCGCCGCTTCGAGTCGATCGGCGGGGCCCCTCCGGGTCCATACGATCCAGACGAGAGCGTCTGATTCGCCCCGCGGATCGTCGGGGGAGGCGAGACACCGCCCCCCCCGACGGCCCGGCGAGCGAGGGTCACCCCTCGACCAACGACACGAGATAGGCAAGACCGGCTCGGGCTGGTCGGGTGAGGTCTCCGAGCGTGGACGCGGACGCCTATCTCTATCAGGTGGGCGCCTATCGTGGGCTCGAGGAGCTGACGAGCGGCGGAGTGTCGGCGCAGAAGGTCTACTGGAACGTGGCGCTGGGCGTGGTCCGCAAGGACACGGGGAGCGTGGGCATCGAGGACTGCTGGCTCCGGACGCGAGGCACCGCGGACGACGCGCTCGGGACCGGGATCGTCGACAACGGCGTGGTCGCCGAGGGCGCGGTGTACCCGTACGTGCAGTGGGAGGTGAAGCTCGACGGGACCTGCCACGCTGAGCAGCTGTCGTTCGGGACGAGCGGCGCGATGGTGCGCACGGCGTACCCCCGCCGTCTCGACGGACGGCGGGGGGAGCCGGGGTCGCGCTCAGCCCTCCGCGAAGGAGGCCAGGATGGCCTTCATATAGCGGTAGACGGGCTCCACGCTCGGGAGGTGGAGGCGCTCGTTGGGGCTGTGCGGGTCCTTGATGGTCGGCCCGAAGGAGATCATGTCCATCCCCGGGCGCTTGGCCCCGATGACGCCGCACTCGAGGCCGGCGTGGATGATCTCGACCACCGGCTCCGCGCCGAGCTCGCGCACGTGCACCTCGCGGCAGCGCGTCAGCAGCGGGGAGGCCATGTTCGGCTCCCAGGCCGGGTAGCCCGCGTCGGTGGAGGCGTCCGCCCCGGCCAGCCGTGCGATGAGCGCGACCCGGTCGGACAGGGCGTAGAGCTCCGACATCACCGAGCTGCGCTGGCTCGTGACGACGCGCAGGACGCCGGACGCGTCGGTGCGAAGCGTCGCGAGGTTGTTCGAGGTCTGGACCAGCCCCGCGATGTGCGGCGACATCCGCGCGACCCCGTGCGGCAGCGCGACGAGCAGCCCGACCGCGCGCTGAGCGCCGTCCACGGTCGCGACGGCGCCCGGGACGTCGCCGGCGACGAGCTCGACCGTCAGCTTGGGGTCGGTGGTGGCGTATTCGCGCCGCAGGGTCTCGGTGAGCTCTGCGAGCGCCTCCCTGGCGGCGCTGACCCCCGCGGCGGGGAGCGCGACGACCGCGACCGCGTCCCGCGCGATGGCGTTGTGCGCCGTGCCGCCGTGAATCGTCGCGATCCGCGCCGCGTGTGACGACGTCACGAGCCGCAGGGCGCGCGCGAGCAACACGTTCGCGTTCGCGCGACCCGTGTGGATGTCGACGCCGGAGTGTCCGCCGCTGACCCCGCGGACTCGGACCTCGGCCCCGGCCAAGCCGGCTGGCGTGGGCTCGCGACCGAGCGCGAGCGCGATGTCCGTCTGCTGTCCGCCCGCGCAGCCCACCGTCAGGACGCCCTCGTCCTCGGAGTCGACGTTCAGCAGGATGTGACCGCGCAGGATCTCGGGGTCGAGCTCGGTCGCGCCGGTCAGGCCGGTCTCCTCGTCGATGGTGAACAGGAGCTCGAGCGGCGGATGCGCCGCGTCGTCATCGGTCAGCAGCGCCAGCGCCATGGCGATGGCGATGCCGTTGTCGGCGCCGAGGGTGGTCCGGTCCGCGCGCAGCCACTCGCCGTCGCGGACCAGCGTGATGGGGTCACGGGTGAAGTCGTGCGGCGACTCGGGGGTCTTCTCGCAGACCATGTCGAGGTGGCCCTGGATGATGATCGGCGCGAGATCAGCTCGCATCCCGCGCGCCGGGGCCGCGATGACGAGGTTCCCGACGGCGTCACCGCGGGTCTCGTAGCCGCGCTCAGCGGCCCACGCCTGCAGCCACCGCCGGATGCCGGCTTCGTTCTTGCTGCAACGGGGGATGGCGCTCACCTGCTCGAACCAGGCGAGGACACGTTCGGTCGTGGCGTTCATAGGGCTGCCTCCACACAACGGCAGGTGGCGTCCCGGTCCCCAGCGCTGACGCCGGTCGGGCCGTCCGACCGGCGGCCGCGCAGGTCGGGGAGCGCGACCGAAACGACGCCGCACGATCGTGCCCCGAGTCGCCTGTCGCGGTGCGCAACGGACCAGAGACGCCGCCACCCTGCCAGAAGGCGGGCGCATCGTCCATGCCGTGTTGCGGGCGGCCCGGTCGGCCGCCGCGCCACCTCGCGTCCGCTCCTCCGAGGCCCTCGGGACCCGCAGCGGCCACCGACGACCGCAGCGTCGCTGCCGATGGACGCGCGACGTCGAAGCGGCACCCCGCGCTGGGCGCTGGCTCTCGCCGCGGCGCGTGCGCGCTTGTGGAAAACGACCGTGGCGGTGATGATCCCGGGCGCCCGCGTGCATCAGGAGCCCACGTGCCCTCACTCGAGATCCGATCCAGCGTCCGGTCGGCGCCTTCCCCGCGCGTCGCCCGAACCGGAGCGGCGGCCTGGCGCTGGCTCGCGGGGCTGCTGATCGTGACCCCTTGGCTCGGGGCGGCCTCACCCGCGGCGGGCCGCTGCCCCCCGCCGGCGGCGCACGTGGGTCGCGTCCCGAACCCGGACGGGCCCGCCCCGAGCGTCCTCCTCATCGGCGACTCGAACATCTTCGGCGCCCTGGGCCACGCGCTCGCACGCCGGCTGCGCGCTCGCGGCCTGCGGGTGGAGCGATTCGGCAAGCCCACCAGCGGGCTGTCGCGCCCGGACTTCTTCGACTGGCCCCGGGAGGCGGCGCGCCGCCTAGCGGCCGCCGACCCCGACGTCGTCATCTTCATGGTCGGCGGCAACGATCATCAGTGCATCGAGGCCCCCGGCGGCAGCGGCACGCGTGTCCCCTGGAAGGACGCGGACGCGTGGCGCGAGGAGTACAGTCGTCGCGTGCGCGAGATGGCGCACCTGCTCTCCGGCGGCGCGCGCCGCGTCTTCTTCCTGTCGCCGACGAACCGCGCGCCGCGCATCGACCGCGAGGACGCCTTCCGGATCAGCCGCGTCCAGGCGGACGCCCTCGAGGGGATGGCCGGCGTCACCTGGATCGACATGATCGCGCTGACGACGGACGCTCGCGGGCGCTGGCTCGACCGCGGCGTCGGTCCCGACGGCTGCTGGCAGATCTGGCGCCGCCCGGACGGCATCCACCTCACCGACGAGGGCGGCGAGCTGGTCGCCGAGCGCCTGTTGGCGGAGCTCTACGCCCACGGCCTCGTCGAGTGCGTCGGTCGCGATCGCCCGATGGCCGCACCGGCGCGCTGAACACCGCGCCGATCCAGCCTGGGCCGCACCCCGCCGCCGCCGGGGGGGGCGGTGTCAACATGGTTGACGATTTGCCCAGCGCGGCGCCGCGCCGGCCGACGCGAGGGCCGTCCTCCGCTATCGCGCCGCGGCGGCGAGCCCCGCCACGAGCGCGTCGATGTCTGCCGCCGTCGTGAGCTCGGTCGCCGTCAGCAGCAGCGCGTGGTCGAGCGCCGGATCGTACTGCCCGAGCGCGACGCCGGCGGCCACGCCGCGGGCCGCGAGGGCGTCCACGATGGCCTGCGCCGGGCGCGGGGTGCGGATGACGAGCTCGTGGAAGGTGGGCGCGTCGAACCAGCGGTCGTAGCCGTCGAGCGCCGTCACGGCGGCCTCGAGCTGCCGAGCCCGCAGATGACACGCGCGCGCCACGCGGGCGAGGCCGTCAGGGCCGAGCAGCGTCATGTACATCGTCGCGGCCGTCGCCATCAGCCCCTGGTTGGTGCAGATGTTCGAGGTGGCCTTCTCGCGGCGGATGTGCTGCTCGCGGGTCGCCATCGTGAGCACGAAGCCGCGATCACCGCGGCTGTCGACCGTCTCGCCGGCGATGCGGCCCGGCATCTGTCGCAGGTGCTCCTCGCGCACCGCGAAGAGCCCGAGGTGCGGCCCGCCGAAGGACTGCGCCACGCCGAGGCTCTGCCCCTCACCCGCGACGATGTCCGCGCCGAGGTCCCCGGGCGGCGTCAGCAGGCCGAAGCTCAGCGCCTCCTGGAAGACGACGATCAAGATGGCGCCGTGGACGTCGCACAGCTGACGCGCCCGCGCGACGTCGTCGAGGGTGCCGAAGAAGGTCGGGTAGCCGACGATCAACGCCGAAGCGCCCGCCGCGAGCGCTGTCTCCGCCGCCGCCAGGTCCGTGACACCTGTGGCGGTGTAGGGGACCTCCGCGACCTGCGCCCCGCCGGACTCGACGTAGAGGCGCGTCACGGCGCGATACTCGGGGTGCAGCGCCTGGCTGACCACGACGACCGGCGCCTTCTTCTTCGCGAGGCGCAGCCCCATCAGCGCCGCCTCCGCCATCGCGGTCGAGCCGTCGTACAGCGACGCGTTGACCACCGCCATCCCGAGGAGCTCCGAGATCATCGTCTGGAACTCGAACATGATCTGCAGCGTGCCCTGCGAGATCTCGGGCTGGTACGGCGTGTAGGCCGTGTAGAGCTCGCCCCGCAGCAAGAGCTGGCTGATGGCCGACGGGACGTAGTGGCGGTAGACCCCGGCGCCGAGGAACGTCGGCGTGCGCGACCCGACGCGGTTGCGGTCCGCGAGCTCCTGCATGTGCTCGAGGAGATCGGCCTCGCCGAGCTCGCTCGGCACCTCGAGGGCGCGCCGGAGCTGGAGCGACGCGGGCACGGTCGCGAAGAGCTCATCGACGCTCGCGACCCCGATCGCGTCGAGCATGAACGCCCGGTCGGCGTCGGTGTGGGGGATGTAGCGCATCTGGGTCCTCCACCGCCCGTGGGCGGTCGGCGGGCACGACGTGACGGCCTCGCCAGCGTTCGACGGCCGGTGCCCCGACCGTGCAGGGCTCCGGCGCCTGCCCCCTGTGGGGATCAGCCTTGCTCGGCCTTCTCGACGTGCGCCGCGTAGGCCTCGGCGTTCATCAGGCGGTCGAGCTCGCTCGGATCCGACATCTTGACCTTGATGATCCAGCCGTCGGTGTAGGGCGCCTCGTTGACCAGCTCGGGGCTGTCGTCGAGGTCCTCGTTGACCGCGACGACCTCGCCCGTGACCGGGGAGAACAGGTCGGACACGCTCTTGGGCGACTCGACCGTGCCGAACGCGTCCCCGGCCACGACGTCGTCGCCGACGCTCGGGACCTCGACCATGACGACGTCGCCGAGCTGCCCCTGGGCGTAGTCGGTGACGCCGACCCAGACGACGCCCTCGTCGTCCTCGTCGACCATGACCCACTCGTGGTCGTCGGTGTAGCGCAGGTCGTCTTTGATCTCGGCCATCGGGGCGCTCCTCGTGCGGGGGAAAAGGGGGCGGCGCTCAGCGCGCCAGGAACGGGACCGGCACGACGCGGGCCGGCTTGCCCTTGCCGCGCACGTCGACCGTGAGCTCGGTGCCGACCTCGGAGAGCGAGGTCGGGACATAGGCGAGCGCGATGTCGCGACCCGTCGTCGGCGACCGCGTCCCGGAGGTCACCGCGCCGACGACGTCGTCGCGGTGCAGCACGGCGTAGCCGTGGCGGGGGATCCCGCGGTCACCGACCTCGAGCCCGACCAGCTTGCGCGGGACGCCGGCGGCGAGCTGCCGCGCGATCGCGTCCTTGCCGACGAAGGCCGGCTTGTCGAGCCGCGTCACCCAGGCGAGGCCGGCCTCGAGCGGGGTGGTCGTGCGGTCGATGTCGTTGCCGTAGAGGCAGTAGCCCATCTCGAGGCGCAGCGTGTCGCGGGCGCCGAGGCCGACGGGGCCGACCCCGAGGTCGCCGCCGGCCTCCTCGAGGGCCTCCCACAGGGCCACCGCGCTGCTGTTGGGGAGGTAGATCTCGGCGCCGCGCTCGCCGGTGTAGCCGGTCGTGGCGTAGTACACCGTCGCGCCGTCGAAGCGGGCCTCGCGCAGGCGGAAGGGCTTCAGGGCCGCGAGCTCGGGGCCGAAGACACGCTCGAGCAGCTCGGGCGCCTTCGGGCCCTGAACGGCGATCTGCGACCAGGCGTCGCCCTCGTCCTCGAGGGTCGCGTCGCCGTCGGCGTGGGCCAGCATGTGCGCGAAGTCCGTCGCCGCGTTCGAGGCGTTGACGCAGATGAACACCTCCTCGGGGCCGAGGCGGTACACGATCATGTCGTCGACGATGGTGCCGTCCTCGGCGCACATGCAGGTGTAGAGCGCGCGGCCGTCCGAGACGCGGTGCAGATCATTGGTGATGAGGCGGTTGACCACGTCGAGCGCCTCGGGCCCGCGGACGCGGACCTCGCCCATGTGGCTGACGTCGAAGAGGCCGACCTGCTCGCGCACCCGCTGATGCTCGGCGAGGATCCCGCTGTATTGAACGGGCATCTCGAAGCCCGCGAAGTCTACGATGCGGGCGCCGAGGCGCACGTGAACGTCGTAGAGCGGGGTGCGATTGGGGCTCACGGCCACTCTCCTTTGGCGGCGTTCAGCCGCCCATCGACTCGGGCCAGTCGCGCGGCTCCCAGGGCTGCTCCGCGGGCAATACCGGGCTGCGCTCGGGACGTCAACAACGACGATGTGGGCGCCTTCGCCCCCCGAGGGGGGCCGCCTTGCGCCGGGGCGCGGCCCGACGGTAGCGTGGCCGGACGGTGCGCCTGCGCGCCGCCGCTCGTGAACGTCGGAGGAGCGCGTGAGAAGAGGTCGGGGAATGGCCAGCGTCGGCGCGGCGCTGTGGCTCGCGGTCGTCGGAGTGGCCTGCGGAGACGGCGGCTCGGGCGCCATCGGGGGCGTCGCCGACGCCGCTCAGGACACGGCCTCGCAGGGTGACGCCGCGATCGACGCCGCGATCGACGCCGCGGTCGCGGTCGACGCTGCCACGGACACGGTGGCCGACGACGGGGCCGACGCGGCCGATGGCGACGGGATCGACGCGCCGGACCTGGTCGACGCGACGCCGCCGGCGCCGCTCGTGCTCTCCGACGTCACCTTCACCGCGAGCAAGACGAACCCCCTCGCGGGCGTCTTGAGCGTCACGACGAACCGCCCGGCGCGGTTGGGGGTGACGTGGGTCGAGGTCGGGCGCGATGGCCCCCCGGCCGCGGTCCCGACGTCGCCGGCTCTTGCGATGCAGCACAGCGTATGGATCCTCGGATTGGCGCCTGAATCCGAGTTCGTTGTCACGGTGTCGGCCGTTGACGGGGACGGGCATGCTGCATTGCAGCAAGCGGCGACCGTCGCCACGGACGCGCTCCCCGCGTCGCTCCCGCAGTTCACGCTGGTCGCGTCGGACGCGGCCGCGGTGGCGCCGGGTCTGACGCTGCTGCTGCCACGCTCGGCGACCTCTGGAGGGCCGCGCGGGATGATCGTGATCATCGACCATGAGGCGCGCCCCCGCTGGCTCTTCACCCAGGATCAGCAGGTCCACGACGTGCGCCTGTCGCCGCGTGGGACCCTGCTCTACATGGACCGCGCGGGGCTCACCGAGCTCGACATGGCGGGCCGCGCCGTTCGCCACGTCGAGCGCACCGCCATCCCCGCGGACACCTTGCACCACGCCATCCTCGAGCTGCCCGACGGGCACCTCCTGACCCTGTCGACGGAGCTGCGGGGCATCGACGGCTATCCGCCCGAGGTCGCGGGCGGCGGCCTCCAGAACGTCGTCGGGGACCTCGTCCTCGACATCGCGCCCGACGGCACCCTCGCGACGTCGTGGGCGCTGCTCGATCTCCTCGATCCGCACCACGTCGCCGCCGGCTTCACCGACAGCGGCTACGACAACGTCTACCCCGGCGCGACGCCGACCCGCGACTGGTCGCACGCCAACGCGCTGCACTGGGACGCGGGTCGCGGCGTGATGTTGGTGTGCCTGCGCCACCAGCACCAGATCGTCGCCTTGGACCGAGGGACGGGCGCCGTCCGGTGGCGGCTCGGGGAGGGCGGTGACTTCACGCTGGCGGCCGGGGGGGCGTGGTTTCACGGGCCGCACGCCGCCCAGCTGACGGCGAGCGGCGACGTGCTGCTGTTCGACAACGGCTTCGGCCGGCCGCTCGAGGAGGGTGGGGAGTACAGCCGCGCGGTCGAGCTCGCGATCGACGACGCGGCGGACCCGCCGACGGCCGAGGTCGTCTGGGAGTGGCGCGGGGAGGCGCCGTTCTACAGTCCGGTCATGGGGGACGCCGATCAGCTCGCCAACGGCGACGTCCTGGTCACGGTCGCCGCCTATGACGAGGCTGGGAGCGACGACGTCGGGGCGCGCCTGGTCGAGGTGACGCACGAGGCGAGCCCGCGGGTGGTCTGGGACGTGCGGGTCGGTCACCCGACCGCGCGCTATCAGGTCTACCAGGCCGACCGGATCGACGGCGTCTACCCGCCGGAGCTCCTCACGGCGCCGTGAGGACCGGCGGGAAGGGGTGGTCGGGGCGGCCGAAGAGGTAGCCCTGGAGGAGATCGAAGCCCAGCTCGCGGAGCTTGTCGCGCTCGGCGGTCGTCTCGACGCCCTCGCCGAGCGCCTGCGCGCCGAGGCCCTTGCACAGCTCGAGCAGCATCGCGACGGTGCGCTCCTTGGTCGCGTCCTGCTCGATGCCGCGGATGAGGTCCATGTCGAACTTGACGACGTCGGGGCGGAGGTTGGCGAGGGCGGAGAAGCCGGCGGCGCCAGCGCCGAAGTCGTCGAGGGCGAGCCGGAAGCCGAGCGCTCGGAGGCGCGCGACGCGCTCCTGGAGCGCGGGGATCTTCGTGAGCGGGGCGCGCTCGGTGACCTCGATGACGACCCTGTCGGCGACCAGGCTCAGCGGCGACGAGGGGTCGTAGAGCGCGTCGTCGAGGAGGGTCTCCGCCTCGATGTTGCAGAAGAGCGCGTGCCCGATCGGGAGGTCGTGGGCGAGGTCGGCGACCCGGGCGAGGACCGCGCGCTCCAGCTCGCTCGTCCGATCGAGGTCGCGCGCCATGGTGAACAGCCCGACGGGGCCGCGGAAGTCCGGGGTGGCCACTCGGGCGAGGCACTCCCAGGCGACGGCCCGGCCGCCCGTCGTGACGATCGGCTGGGCGGCCAGCCACAGGCGTGAGAGGGCGGTGTCGAAGGTCGCGCTGAGGCGCTGCGCCGTCGCGTCGCGCTCGACGGTGTCGGACCAGGCCAGGTAGCGCGCGTGGGCGGCGAGGGCGTCCTCGACCGAGGTGCGAAGGTCGTCGGGGCGACACGGTTTGGTCAGGAAGCGGAAGATCTCCGCCTCGTTGAGGGCGGCCTTGACCGTGTCGAGGTCGCCGTGGCCGGTGAGCAGGATGCGGGTCACCTCCGGCTGGCTGGTGCGGAGCCCGGTCAGGAAGGCGGAGCCCCGCATCTCGGGCATCTGCTCGTCGCTCACCACGACGTGGACCCGCTCGCGCGCCAGCAGCGCCTGGGCGTCGGCCACCGAGTTGGCGGTGTAGACGCGGAAGCGCTCGCGGCGGAAGGCGCGCGCGATCCCCTCGGTGACCTCCGGCTCGTCGTCGACGAACAGGACGGCCGGGGCCTCGTGCGGGGTGGTGGGAGTGAGGGTCACGCCGATCCAAACGGTCAGGCGGGGGGGGACCTTGAGCCATTTCGGGGGTGTGGCGAACAACCCTATGGGCGGGTCCGGCGGAGACCACGCCGTAGACGGTCGCCGTCGGGGACAGCGCGGCCGCTGCGAGGCGGTGGCGCGCGACGATTGCGGTTGCGTCGTGGGCGGCGGCGGCGTAGACGGCGGCCGACGAATCTGAGGCGGGTCGGGACACGGAGCTCGGCCGTCGTGGCCCGCCCGATACCCGGGCGCTGTGCCCGGCACCCCGCGAAGGACGCCCGAGAGGCCCGCCTGGCCGACGCGAAGCGGGTCAGGTAGGCGGGAAACACCGGGAGACAGCTTGGTCCCGTCCCCAGCCAGCTTGCGTCGCACCCGCGCGCTGTCCGTCGCCGACGGGATGCTCCACGCGGTGATGCTGGGCGTCGCCGAGAGTTACCTCGGCGCGCTCGCCGTCGAGCTCGGCCACCGCGACGTGGCGCTGGCGCTGCTCATCACGGTCCCCCTCGTCCTGGGGGCGCTGGCGCAGCTCGCCGCAGGGCCACTCACGCGTTGGCTCGGAGGGCGCCGGCGGATGATCGTGGCCGGGGCGACGCTGCAGGCCTTGAGCCAGCTCGGCCTCGTGGCCATCGCGCTCGACCAGGAGACCGCGTTGTGGCCCCTGCTGGTGGTCAAGACGCTGTTCTGGACCTCGGGTGCGGTCATCGCGCCGGTCTGGAACGCGTGGATGGTGTCGCTCACCGAGGCGCGCACGCGGGAGCGCTGGTTCGCGTGGCGCAGCGCCGCGGTGCACCTCGCGCTGGTCTGCGCCTACCTCGGCGCGGGCTTCTTCCTCGACCACGCGCGGCACCTCGGCGCGTTGTTCCGCGGCTTCGCCATCCTCTATGGGGTCGGCATCGTCGCGCGCCTGACGAGCGCCGTGCTCTTGCGCCTGCACGCCGACCCGCCGCCCGAGGCGCAGGGGCAGGACGCCCCGGCGGGCAGCGGCGCGCGGCTGCGTCGGGCGCTGACCGCCGGCGAGTGGCGGGTCGCCATGCTGGTCGCGGGGGTGATGTTCGGGGCCTACTTCGCGGTCCCGTTCTTCACCCCCTACATGCTGCGCGAGCTGAAGCTCGACTTCGACACCTACGCGCTCCTGACGTCCGTCGCGATCCTGACGAAGTCGCTGGTGTTCCCGTTCTATGGACCCCTCGCACACTGGCTCGGCTTGCGCCCGGTGATGGTGGGCTCGGGGCTGCTCGTCGCCTGCCTGCCGCTCGCGTGGGCGCTGGTCCCGACCGTCCCGGGGCTGGTCGTCGTGGAGGTGTTCGGCGGCGTCGCGTGGGCGGGGTTCGAGTTCGCGACCTTCCAGCTCTTGCTCCAGGGGTCTCCGGCGAGCTGCCGCGTCGAGTTCTTCTCCCTGGCGAGCTCGGCCACGGGGCTGGCGCAGCTCGCTGGGGCGTTGGCCGGCAGCGCGGCGCTGACGGGGCTGGACCTGTCCTACCGCGAGGTCTTCATGGTGTCGGCGGCGCTGCGCGGGGCGGCGGTGCTGCTCATCGCGACGCCGCTCGGGCGCGGGCTGACGCGCCGGCCGATCCGCACGGTGTTGGTGTGGCTGTCCAACATCCGTGTGGTCGCGGGGGTCGAGCGGCGCCCGGTCATCACCAATACGCACCCCGAGGAGGCCGATCCCAGCAGCCCGCCCGACCCCGTCGGCACCTGATCCGGAGGCTCGGCGGGTGCGCTTGCTGGGCTCGCGGCGAGCGGGTAACTTCGCCCCACACGACCTCGGGGGAGCGGCATGATCTTCAAGAAGTTCTGGAGCGCGATGCGGGCGCAGCTGAACAAGCTCGCCAACGTGTTCTGGGAGGCGGATCCCATCGCCCAGATGCGCTACGAGTACGACAGGGCGGTCGAGGAGCTCAAGGAGGGCCGGGTCGGGCTCGAGCAGTACCGCGGGCTCGTCGAGAAGGTCACCCGCCAGGTGCAGGAGGGCGAGAAGCACGCCGCCAAGCTGCAGGCGCAAGCCAAGGCCTACCTCAAGGCGGGCGACCGCGAGACCGCCGCCAAGTTCGCGCTCGAGCTGAAGAAGGCGCAGGCGCACCTCGCGGAGAACCGCGCGCAGCTCGAGATGCACGAGCAGGCGTACACGAACAACCTCAAGAAGATAAAGCACGCGAACAAGCAGCTCGCCGGCGTGCGCGACAAGATCGAGAAGTACGACTCCGAGCTCAAGATGAGCGAGGCGGAGGCGGAGATCGCCAAGCTCTCGGAGAGCTTCAACCTCAACCTGACGACCGACTTCGGGCAGCTCGAGCAGGTCATCCAGGGCAAGATCGACCGCAACCGCGGCACGGCCCGGGTGGCGGCGGATCTCTCGGCCGAGGGCATCGCCAGCATCGAGGCCGAGGAGCACATGGAGCAGGTGATGGCCGAGGACGCGCTCTCGGAGCTCGAGATCGAGCTCGGCCTCAAGTCCCCCGCGACCGCCACCGCGACCCCCGCGGCGAAGGCGCTCGGCCCCGCCGAGGAGCGTGAGGTCGAGGTAGAGCTCGAGCAGGCCTGAACCAACCGGCCCGCTCGCGCGGCCACCCTGACGAGTCAATCCAGGAGAGAACCCGATGGCAGCCAAGCCAAAGCCCGCATTCTTCGTGGCCCTGTTCGTGATCGTCGCCGGCTTGGTGGCCTTCGCGCTGATCCAGATGAACAAGGGGAGCGACACCCCGGATCCGGCGAACAACCCACAGCCGCTGTCCCAAGAGGACCTCGACAAGATCAAGCAGCAGGCCGAGGCGTCGGACTCCGCGGGCATCACGACGGTCAAGGAGTACAACTTCATCCCGTCGGAGAAGCTGCCCGAGGTCAAGGGCGTCTCCGACTACGAGGCGCTCGACGACGGCAACACCGTCAAGTTCTCGATCAACGTCTGGGCCGGCTGGGCGCCGATCATCTACGCCAACGAGGGCTTCGCCCCGAGCAAGGTGTGGAAGACCCCCGGCGGCAAGGAGTTCAAGGTCGAGCTCGTGCTGCTCGACGACCCGGTCGCCATGCGTGACGCCTTCGCCGCCGGCAAGGTCCACGTTGGCTGGGCCACGGTCGACATGCTGCCGCTGCTCATCGAGGGGCTCCGCAAGGACTCGCGCACCATGCCGCGCGTCTACCAGCAGGTGGACTGGTCCAACGGCGGCGACGGCATCGTCGTGCGGGACTCCATCAGGACGATGAGCGATCTGCGAGGCAAGACCGTCGTCCTCGCCCAGAACTCGCCGTCGCAGTTCTTCGTCCTCAACGCCCTCATCAACGCGGGCGTGCAGCCCTCAGAGGTGAACTTCAAGTACACCCAGGACGCCTTCCAGGCGGCCGCCGCGTTCAACGCCGACAGCTCCATCGCCGGCTGCGTCTCGTGGGCCCCCGACATCTACAACCTGAGCGGCATCAAGGGGAACAAGCTCCTCGTGTCGACTCAGACCGCGAACAAGCTCATCGCCGACGTCTGGTACGCCCGCGCCGACTTCGCCAAGGACCACCCGGACATCGTCGAGGGCATCGTCCGCGGCATCTTCGACGCCATGACCGCGCTCAAGACGCAGGACGCGAAGGTCCAGGTCTCGAAGTGGATGGCGTCGGGCTACTCCATCCCCGAGTCCGACACCCTCGGGATGCTCGGCGACGCGCACTGGACGAATCACGCTGAAAACATGGAGTTCTTCGTCAACCAGAACAACCCGACGAACTTCGAGCGCACCTACAACACGGCCCACTTCCTCTACAAGCGGATCGGCCAGGTCACGGCGAAGGTCCCGTTCGACCAGATCGCCGACTTCTCCATCCTGAAGAAGCTCGCCGCCGAGCCGAAGTACGGCGACCAGAAGGACGAGTACAGCGTCCAGTTCGCGCCCAGCACGGCGTCGCAGATCGAGGCCGAGGCGCCCGAGATCCTGACCAAGACGGTGGTGATCCACTTCTTCCCGAACTCGTGGGACCTCGCCAAGAAGGTGACCAAGAAGGTCGATGGCAAGGACGTCGAGGAGCTCTACGACCCGAACGTCGACTTCATCGTCGACGAGATCGGGACCCTCGCCGGGCAGTACGGCGCGGCGCGCATCGTCATCGAGGGGCACACCGACAGCTCCATGAAGGGGCGGGTGCCCGAGAACCTCGTCAACGAGCTGTCGCAGAACCGCGCGAACGCGGTCAAGCAGGCGATCGTGGCGAAGTTCAAGACGCTACAGCCCAACCAGTTCGCGGCGGTGGGCAAGGGCTGGGCGCGCCCGGCCGACCCCAACGACCCGCTCAACCACGCGAAGAACCGCCGCGTGGAGGTCCGCGTCTTCCCAGCGGAGGCGCCTGAGTGAGCGACGGCGGACAGGCGCCCGGGGTAGGGGGGGGGCCGCCCGGGGACAGCTGGACCAAGCGCCTCTTCCGGCTGCGGGAGGAGCCGCCGTACTACGTGCGGATCCTCCTCGGCGTCAGCAGCGTCGGCCTGCTGCTGCTCGTCTGGGGGGGCATGACCTCGGGGGACATCCCGGAGCACCGCGCCATCTCGCCGGCGGTGCTGCCGAGCCTCGGGGAGACCGCCCAGAGCCTGCCGCGGCTGTTCGGTGAGCGCGGGCTCATCGCGAGCATCGCGGCGTCGTTGACCCGGGTCTTCCTAGGCTTCGGTCTCGCCTGCGTCATCGGCATCCCGTTCGGGATGCTGGCCGGGGCCTGGCGCCCGCTCAACGCCTTCGTCACGCCGCTGGTCATCTTCGGCCGCAACATCCCCATCGCGGCGCTCATCCCGCTGACGCTCATGTGGTTCGGCATCGACGAGACCCAGAAGGTGATGTTCCTCTTCATCGCCACCGTGCCCTTCGTCTTCTCGAGCGCGGCGAGCGCGGTCGTGGCGATCCATCAGCGCTACGTCGAGACGGCGCAGACGCTCGGGGCCTCGTCGTGGCAGGTCTTCCGCAAGGTGCTGGCGCCGCTCGCGCTGCCCCAGGTGTTCACCGACCAGCGGCAGCTCTTCGGGCTGGCGTTCGGCTACATCATGCTGGCGGAGCTGGTGAACGCGAAGCGGGGCCTCGGGTTCCTCATCCAGATGAGCCAGAAGCGCTCGCAGCCCGAGGACATCCTGATGATCCTCGTGATCATCGGGCTCCTGGCCTGGCTCATCGACAAGACGCTGTCGTGGTTCCAGCGCGGCTTGTTCCCCTATCGGAGAGACCTGTGAGCGAAGACGCCCCGGTCCCTTTCAAGGACGCCGACGCCCTCATCAAGGAGATCGACGCGGCGGCGAAGGCCGACCCGCCCCCCGCCGCGCCCGACCGGGACGCGGCGCCGCCCGCGCCCGAGGTGACGGTCGTCGCCGCTGGCGGCGAGGCGCCCGCGCCCGCGGCGGCCCCTAGCGGGCGCCCCGCCATCGTCGAGTTCAAGCACGTCACCAAGACCTACGGCGACGGCCCGAAGGCGTTCACGGCCATCAAGGACGTACACTTCCGGATCGAAGACATCCCGGGCAAGGGCGAGTTCATCTGCGTCCTCGGGCCGTCGGGCTGCGGTAAGTCCACCGTGCTGCGGCTCATCGCCGGGCTCGGCCCGCAGCACCCGCCCACGACCGGCGAGGTCCTCGTCGACGGCCGCCCGGTCGTCGGCCCGGGCGCGGACCGCGGGATGGTGTTTCAGGACTACACCTCGTTCGACCACATGACCGTCGAGGACAACGTCGCCTTCGGGCTCGCCTGCCGCGGCGTCGGCAAGGCGGAGCGCATCGGGCAGGCGCACGGCTGGATCGACAAGGTCGGGCTCTCGGTCAAAAACGACGCCCGCAAGTACCCGCATCAGCTCTCGGGCGGGATGCGACAGCGCGTCGCCATCGCCCGGACGCTGATCCTGTCCCCGCGCATCATCCTCATGGACGAGCCCTTCGGCGCCCTCGACCCGTCCACCCGGATGCAGATGCAGGACAACCTCGTGGCGCTGTGGCGCGACCTCGAGGCGACCGTCTTCTTCGTGACCCACTCGATCGAGGAGGCGGTCTACCTCGGCGACCGGGTCCACATCCTGTCCTCGTCCCCCGGGACGCTGCTGCGCGAGATCACCGTGCCGCCGCCCGACCGGCCGGCCCACGCGATGCAGCGCGACCCGCGGTTCCTCGAGTACGTCTTCGACATCCGCGACACCATCGAGACCCTCGAGGCGTCGCGCCGCGCGGGGGACGACTGATCCCATGAGCGCGCGCGCCACCGGGAAGCCACCACGAGAGGGCGCCAGCGTCTGGCGCTACCTCAAGGAGGCGTTCCTCTACCACTGGAACCTGCTCGCCTTCGGCGGCGGGACCGCCGCCGCCATCATCGCCGGCTCCGGCGGGGTCGCGCTGCCGCTCGTCATCGCGGGCGAGCTCATCTACCTCGGCGGGCTCGTCGGCAACGACCGCTTCCGTTCGGCCATCGATGCGCGTGTCCACGCCGAGGAGGCGCCACCCCCGTCGGACGCAGCCCGCCCGAACCGCCAGGAGTCGGTTGCGGCGCTCCTGCAAGGGCTCGACGTCGGCGGCCGCGCTCGCTTCTTGGACCTGCGCGCGCGCTGTCGCGACATGGGGGCCATCGCGAGCGGCGTCAGCGGGCGCGTGGGCGCGTCCAAGGGCATCGATCGCGGGACCCTCGACCGGCTCTTGTGGGCGTTTCTGCGCCTGCTCTACTCCAAGCGCGCGCTCGCCGAGTTCCTCGCGACCACCGACAAGGACGAGATCGCCGAGCAGCTCGAGCGGCTGCGCCTGCGCGAGACCAAGGCGGCCGAGGATCAGGACGAGCGCATCCTGAAGTCGCTCCGCGACAGCGTGGCCACCGGCGAGCTGCGGCTCTCGAACTACGAGCAGGCCGAGAAGAACGCCGAGTTCGTCGACATCGAGCTCGACCGCATCGACGGCAAGATCCGGGCGCTCACCGAGCTGGCGGTGAGCACCGAGGATCCGGACTACATCTCGAGCCAGGTCGACTCGGTGGCCGAGAGCATGGCCTCGACCGAGCGCGCCATCCGCGAGATCCAGCACCTCACGGGCATCGACGACGGGGCGGCCGACGCTCCGGCCATCATGGACCTCGAGCTCGAGGAGGTCGTGGAGGCATGAGTGCACCCGCCGACGCCGCCCCCCCGCCGACCCCGCCGGCGCCATCAGCGGACGACAAGGAGGGAGGCTCGGCGGCGCTCCCCGCCTGGTTCCCCGGCTGGGCGGCGCGCCTGGCGGAGCTGTACTTCTCCGGCACGACCTCGGCCTTCGTCATCCACGGCAACACCTGGGATCTCGTGCCCCTCGGGCCGCGCGGGGCGCCGGGCGTCCCGCCGCGCTTCGGCACCCTCGAGGAGTTCCTCGCCGAGCAGCTCTTTGGCCGCTGGGACCTCGTGCTCGCCTACGACCTCGCGCGCGGCCTCCGCTGCGTCGCGGGCTCGAACGAGCAGCGCCTGCGCGCGATGGTCGCGACCTGCACCCGCCGGGTCGCCGACCTCGAGGGGGTGCCGAAGGATCCGTCGGTCGTCCTCGCGCTGCTCGACCGCTTCCTCCTCAAGAACGTGACCGCCCGCCAGCAGGACCGCCTCAGCGTCGCCATCGTCATCACCCACGCGGCCTTCGTCGCGCCCCGCGGCGACCGCCTCGGCGAGAAAGAGCAGCGCCACCTGGTGACGCTCCTCGACTGGGCGGCGAGCCCCTACCTCAAGCGCCTCAACGTCGCCTTCGTCATGGTCGATCAGGAGGTCGCCCGGGTCTCCGAGCGCCTGACCCAGAACCCCCACGTCGCCACCCTCGAGGTGCCGCTGCCCGACGAGGACGCCCGTCGCTCCTACCTCGACGCGCTGGCCGAGGGCCACGACGTCGCCGCCTTCAGCGACTTCGGCCTCGACGAGCTGGCGCGCCTGACCGCCGGGATCTCGCTCACCGACATGGGCGTGCTGGTGCGATCGACCATCGAGGGGCGCCGCCGCCTCGACCGCGCGCGCTTCCGCGAGCTGAAGAAGCGCCTCATCGAGCGCCAGGCCCAGGGGCTCCTGGACTTCGTCGAGCCGCGCTGGGGCCTCGACATGGTGGTCGGCCACGAGGCCGCCAAGCGCCGCCTCGTCGACGACGCCGAGCTGCTCGCCAGGGGGCACCTCGACTCGGTCCCGATGGGCTACCTCGTGACCGGGCCGGTCGGCACCGGGAAGTCGTTTCTGGCGCAGTGCGCCGCGGGTTCGCTGGGCTTGCCGTGCGTGACGCTCAAGAACTTCCGCTCGAAGTACGTCGGCGAGACCGAGGCCAACCTCGAGCGCGTGCTCGGCGTGCTGCGCAGCATGGGGCCGGTCGTCGTGATCATCGACGAGGCCGACGCGATGCTCGGCGACCGCGAGAGCGACGGCGGGGACTCGGGGCTCTCGAGCCGGATCTTCGGGACCATCGCCGCCCAGATGGGCGACACCCGCTATCGTGGGCGCATCCTGTGGATGTTGCTCACGGCCCGGCCCGATCTGCTGCCGGTCGACCTCAAGCGCCAGGGCAGGGCGGAGGTGCACATCCCGCTCTTCTACCCGACCGCGCAGTCCGAGCTCCGCGCCATGTTCACGGTGCTCGCGAAGAAGTCCGGCGCCACCCTCGACGCCGCCGACGTGCCCGAGGTGCCCCACGCCGGCCAGCTCTCCGGCGCCGACATCGAGGGGGTCGTCGGGCGCGCCTGGCGAGCGGCGCTGCTGGCCGGTGAGCCGCGCATCACCCGCGAGCGGCTGACCGGCGTGCTCGCGGACTTCTTGCCGTCTACCGAGGGCCTCGAGCGCGAGCTTCAGCGCCTCGCCGCCATCGTCGAGTGCACCGACGCCGAGTTCCTCCCCCCCGCCGTGACCGCCGAGGTCGCCCGGCTCGGTGGCCGCGCGCGCCTCTCCGAGCGGATCGCCGGGATCAAGCGCACCCTGTCCGCCCAGTGACCGTGACCAGGAGAGACGAGTGACCATGCCCCGCAGCGAGTGGCTTTCCGACGCCGAGCTCCCCCAGCTCGACCAGCACCTGGCGCAGCTCGAGCGCTTCACCGACGCCCTGGCCGACGGCGTCATCGACTCCGCCGAGCTGGCCACCCAGGAGGCGGCGCTGGTGGCGGCGATGAAGGCGGTCGAGGGCCGCCTCGACGACGCGCAGCACGCCCTGGTGACGACGCTCCTGGTCGAGCTGACGGCCTACAACATCATGAGCACGCTCCACGGGCTCACGGCGGAGCGCCTGGCGGAGAGGTTCGGCTCGTGACCGCGGAGACGAAGCGCGACACGGCGCTGGTGACCCCGCTCGCCGTCCCCGCGTTCACGCCGACCGTGTGGCGCTCTCGCTGGCGGGGCGTCGTGGTCTGACGAGCGGGGCCCAGAGCTCGTGACGCTCTGCCGAAGCTGGACCCGGTTCCCATCGTGACGGTCGAGGACCTGCCGTGGCTTGGCTCAGTCCACTGCCGGCGGCTCGCCGAGCATCGCCTTCGCCTCGCCGACCACGACGTAGACCCAGGCGACGGTGTCGAGGTGGGTCCACACGGCGAGGCGCCCGTCGTCGAGGGTGATGTGACCCGAGCGCTGCGCCTTGACCGCGTCGAGCAGGCGCGCCTGGTCGTAGAGCACGAGCTTCCACGACTTCGCGTCGCGGGCCTCTTCCTTCTGCGTCGAGCGCACGATGACCCGACCCAGCTCGTCGAGGATGAGGGACTCCGCCCCCGCTCGCGCGAGCTCCGGCTGCTCGAGGAGGTTGTCGATGAAGTACCTCAGCGTCATGTCGATCGCGACCAGGCCGATGTAGCCGCCGTCGTCGTCCCAGACCGACTCCGCCAGGGTCATCACGATGCCGAGCCCCCCCTCGTCGACACCCGCGGTGGACCAGTTGATGCCGCGCTTGCGCGCGAAGTTCCGGTACCACTCCATCTTGCGGACGTCGTAGTCCTCATCGAGGTCGAGGAGCTTCCAGGTCCCCGGGTAGCCGATCGAGAGCCCCTCGTCGACGACGGCGTAGCTCCACACCAGGGGCACGCCGACCTCCATGACGAGGCGCCGCTGCTCTGCCTCCGGCAAGAAGGTCGTGTCGTCGCTGTGGCTCCACAAGAGGGTGTCCTTGAGGACCTTGCGCAGCCGCGCGAGCTGCCGCGCCCGCTTCATGACCTTCGCCGCGTCGACGCCGGGGGCGAGCGACATGTCCGGCTCGTCGAAGCTGACCACGCCGCCGCCGCGGGCGGGCGCCGGGGCCGGGTGGGCGGTCGCCGGGGGAGTGGCCGGGACCATGTGGTCGACATAGTAGGTATAGACGATGGGCTCGGGCGCCTCGGGCGGGTCCTCGTTGAGGACCTCGTCGGCCACCGTGGCGATGCCGTGCACCAAGCGCTCAAAGCGGCTCAGGTCGGTGTTCATCTGGCTCGCCTGGCCGTTGACGCGGCTCATGAGCGTCTGGAACTGCTGCTCGCGCTGGTAGGCGGCCTCGCGCTCGTGCCGCAGCGCGACCGCGCCCTGCCAGAGGAAGAACGCGCCGATCAGCGCGAACGCCAGGACGGAGCCGAACCCGAGCGCCATCGCGGTGCCCCGGTTGCGACCGACCCAGCGCTTCACCTTGCGCAGCCCGCGGTCGGGGTCGGCGTGGACCGACTCGTCGCGCAGCAGCCGCCGCAGGTCGTCGCCGAACGCGTCGGTGTCGGGGTAGCGGTCCTCGGGCCGCAGCGCCGTCGCCTTCTCGATGATCGCCACCAGCTCGCGCGGGACCTTCCTCTTCGGGTAGCTGTGGACGACCGCGTCGCGCACGCCGCTCGCCGCCTTGGTGACGACCTCGAGCTGGGTCTCGCCGGCGATGGCGCGGTGGAGCGTGGCGATCTCGTAGAGGATGAGCCCGAGCGCGTACTGGTCGCTCTTGTCGTCGAGGTCCTCGGTCAGCCCCTGCGCCTGCTCGGGCGACATATAATACGGGGTCCCGATCAGCGTCCCGGCGCGCGTGTTCTCGACCGACTCGCCGCTGGTGACCCGCTCGCGGCGGCCGATCGGCCGGGCGATACCCCAGTCCATCACCAGGACCTCGCCGAACGAGCCCAGCATGATGTTCTCGGGCTTCAGGTCGCGGTGGATGATCCCGCGGCGGTGGGCGTAGTCCATCGCCGCGATGACCGGCAGGAACGCCTCGATGCGCGCGCGCAGCGTGTGATCCTCGTCGAGCGGCTTCCCCTCATCGTAGAGCGCCCGGGTCTCGCGGATATAGTCCTTCAGCGTCTTGCCGAGGACGAACTTCATCGCGTAGGAGACGCGCCCCTCGCCGTCGACCTGGATGCCGTAGATCGGGACGATCGCGGGGTGGTCGAGCTGCGCGGTGATCTGCGCCTCGGTGATGAAGCGGCGCAGCAGCGCGGGGCGCCCCTTGAGGTTCCCCTTGAGGCGCTTGACGGCGACCGTCCGCAGGAGCGTCGGGTCCCGCGCGAGGAACACCTCGCCCATCGCGCCCTCACCGAGGCCGCTGACGAGGCGGTAGGGGGTCCCGTGGGCCGGCTCGAAGTTGCGGACGTCGCTCAGCGTGACCTCGTGATGCGCGAGGATGTCGCGCAGCGCCTCCGGGGCGAGGAGCCCGTCGTCGTGGAGGTGGATGATGAAGCCCTCCACGTCCTCGTCGACCCGGCGGTCGCGGAGATAGCGCCCGTACAGGGCCGCGATGTCCGCATGCCGCGCCGGTGGGAAGAACGCTTGGAGCTGCTCCAATTTCACGAGCCGGACGATAGCTCGTGCGCGCCCGGCGCGCTACCCATCGCTGCCCGCCGCGGTGTCGAAGCCGCTCCGTCCCCGCCGCGAGCGCACGGGGGGTGCGACAATTCGTCCGTTTCGGACGGGGTAGCTACGCGCGTAGCCTTCCGGCCCGTGCGCGGCTTCGTGCCGCGCGCAGTGTACGAATCGACGGAGGTCCGAAATGAGGTCAACGGCTCAGGTCATGGCTACCTTGATGGCGCTCGCGCTCGCCACTCCCGGTTGCTCGAAGCAAGCGGAGGCCCCGGCGCCGCCCCCGGCCGCACCCCAGTCCCCGCTCGCGACCGCCCGCGAGAAGGCGCAGGCCTTCGCCACTCTGCCCGCGAACTTCGACAGCGACACGAACCCCTGGACCCAGGACAAGGCCGACCTCGGTCGCATGCTCTACTACGAGACCCGCATGTCCAAGGGCCAGGACATCTCCTGCAACAGCTGCCATCAGCTCGATCGCTTCGGCGTCGACGGCGAGCCGACCTCGCCCGGCTTCGAGCACCAGCGCGGGAGCCGCAACTCGCCGACCGTCTACAACGCCGCCGGGCACCTGGCGCAGTTCTGGGACGGGCGCTCCGCGGACGTCGAGGAGCAGGCCAAGGGGCCGATCCTCAACCCCGTCGAGATGGCGATGCCGGACGGCGAGACCGTCGTGGCCACGCTGAAGTCCATCCCGGGCTACGTCGCCGCGTTCGCCAAGGCGTTCCCCGGCGAGGCCGACCCGGTCAACTACGACAACATGGCGAAGGCCATCGGCGTCTTCGAGCGGCGCCTCACCACGCCGTCGCGCTGGGACGATTTCCTGGGGGGTAAGGACGACGCCCTGTCCGCCGCCGAGATCGAGGGCTTCGTCACCTTCGCCGAGGTCGGCTGCATGTCGTGCCACAACGGGCCGCTCGTCGGCGGCAACAGCTACCAGAAGCTCGGCGCGGTGACCCCGTGGCCGGGCCTCGTCGACGAGGGGCGCGCCGACGCCACCAAGAACCCCGAGGACAAGGGCTTCTTCAAGGTCCCGAGCCTCCGCAACATCGCCAAGACCGGGCCCTACTTCCACGACGGCAAGGTGGCGAAGCTCGACGAGGCGGTGACGATGATGGCCCGCCACCAGCTCGGTCGGGAGCTCGAGCCGACCCAGGTCGCGGCCATCACGACCTGGCTCGACGCGCTCACCGGGACCGTGCCCACCGACTACGTCGCGAAGCCCGAGCTGCCGCCGAGCGTCGCGGTGGCCCCGGCCGATCCCGCCGACTCTG
>PHBI01000207.1 GCA_002841945.1 Deltaproteobacteria bacterium HGW-Deltaproteobacteria-14 | reverse complement strand
GGGGGCGAGGGCGACGGCGGCGACCGGGCGCCAGGTGCGGGCCGGCTCGCCGCCGAGCAGGACCCGGGCCCCGAGCCCGCTGTGGAGGCACAGGAGCTCCACGTGGCGCAGCGCGAACATCGGGGTCGCCCCGCGCGCTCGCTCGACCCGGTAGCGCGCCACGGCGAGGAAGAGCAGGCCGAGGAGCCAGGCGAGGTCGGTGCGGGTGGCATAGAAGGCCGGGACGAGCAGGCGGTGCGCCAGGTAGCGCGACAGCAGCGCGTCCTCGGAGCCCGCGAGCTCGGGGGCGTCCGGCATCGGCCGGTGGACCGTCTCGGACCACAGCCCCATGAAGCCCCCGCTGACCGCGCCGTGGACCCCGAGCTGCCCGAAGACCTCGCCGCTGAGCGCCCCCTGGGCCCAGGCCCCCGCGGGCATCGCGATGGGCACGACCGGAGGCTCGCCGGCGGCGGCGACGAGCGCCGCGAGGCGGTCCTCGAGGGGCTCCACGCCGTCGAAGGCGGCGGCCAGGGCGTCGTGACGGCGCCAGAACGCCTCCGGGGAGAGGCGCCCTCCGTCCACGTCGAAGAAGCGCCGGTCGCCGCTGGCGAGGTTCGTCACGAACTCGACCGGGGGATCGCCGCCTGGCTCCTCCGCGACATCGAGCGCGCGCTGGTCGGCGAGCAGCCCGAGCGCCGTCGGGCAGGTGAAGCTGAGCCCCACGCGAATACGCGTCGCGGTGTAGAGCTGGAGGTACGGGTAGCGATGGCAGATCGAGGGCAGCGTGTCGGTCCCGAAGTCCATCCGCCAGCCGCAGCGCTCGTCGGCGGTCAAGAACAAGCACGCGCGCTGGCCGTTGGGGCCCAGCATGGGCATCCCACGCCAGCCGTCCTCGTCGGGCGGCGCGTCCGGGGTGAACGCGGCGGCGCGGGGATCACCGGCCGCGACGAGCGTCCGGTGCATGCGCCGGTAGCCGACGCCGTCGACGCCGATACGGTGGCCCCGGCAGCAGAGCCCGCGCATGTGACAGCGCCAGGCCGGGACGATGCGGTCGTAGGTGAGGACGGGTTCCATGACGCCTCCCGATGGCCCCGGGCGGAGATGGGGCACGTCGGGCGAGGTTAGCCTGCCACGGCGGCCCCGTCGAACGCCCGGCGGTCTGCGCTCAGCGCTCGACCGCGACGCACCTCCCGTCGCGGCAGGCCACCGGCCCCGGGTCGCGGCAGTCCAGCGTCGGACAGAGGTCGCCGGCGGCGTCGCGGTCGTCGCACAGCGCCTTGAGGGCGGCGGCGTTGGCTTCGCAGTCGGCGAGCGGCACGACGGCGGGGAGGCACTCGGGGCAGAAGCAGGTCGCGTCCGCGCCGGGGAGCTTCGGCGTCGCGCAGTAGCCACACTCCCGGTCGTCGGTGCAGGCGGGCGGCACGACGGTGTCGAAGCGGGTGTCGTGGATCACCACCGTGTCCGGGGGCGTGAAGGTGTCGGGCAGGGTCGGCAGCGTGTCCCGCGGGGCGCTGTCTTGCACCGCAACATCCACGGCCGCGTCGGCGTCCTCGCCGGCGCCGGTGTCCGGGGCGACGTCGGCGCTGTCGACGTCGGACGCGGCCACGCGGTCGGCGGAGCAGCTCGCGAGCAGCAGCGGTGCGCAGAGCGCCCACAGGGAGATCGACCTCCGGCGCGCCTCGGGTTCGGGGGGGTGTGCCATGCGGAGCGAGCCATCCATCAGGGTCACCGTGGGGCAGAAGTCGTGGTCCGCCCGCTCGCGGGTCCAGACGTCCCCCCGGTCCGTCCGGGCGCGCTCGTCTGGGTGGGTGAAGGTGTAATACCAGAGCGTGCTGCGGATGTAGCGCGGCGGGCCCTCGGGGAAGGGGTCGCCGGCGAGGAGATCGACGACCGCGGGCTCGCCCTCGAGGAGGCGCTGCAGGAACGCCGGATACCAGCGGGTGCGGCGGCAGTCGCCGGCCAGGGCCGCGAACCACAGCTGCCAGTCGAGGCGCGGCATGTGAGGGCCGGTGAAGGCGGGGCCGTCGGCGAGGTCGTCGTTCGGCTTCCAGGCGAAGCGGTAGTGGCGCCAGGTGACGCCGTCGTGGCTGCCCTCGATGAGGATCTCCGGGCGCTCGGTGGTCATGGTCGCGAAGAGCCCGTAGCTGCTGGTGAGCTGCAGCGGCCCGACGAAGGCCGCGGCGGCGCGCAGCGGATCGGGGACGGCGTCGCGGTCGACGCGCAGCCAGGCGCGGCCGAGCGACAGCAGCACGAGCGCGCCAGCGAGGACCGCGACCGGGACGCGCCAGCGCAGGGGTGGCCGGCGGTGTGGAAACGCGTGGCTGTCCGGGACGCGCGCGCGCCAGCGGCGGGGGACCAGCGCCCGGAGCGCCCCGTCGTCGAGCAGGGTGACGGCGAGCGCGGCGCCGAGGAGGTTGAAGTAGCCGTAGTTGCCGGTGAGCCCGATGCCGGCCATCAGCGTCACCGTCCCCCAGAACGGCAGGTAACGCAGGCGCCGCAGACCGAGCAGGGCGAGCCACGGCAGGACGTCCTCGGCGAGCATCATCAAGACGGTCGCGGGCGCGTGGGACCAGCTGGCGTGATCCGCGAGCCAGCTCGTCGGCGCGGGCAGCGGCTGCGTCCAGTAGTGGTAGTCGAGGGCGGTGAGGTCGGCCCAGACCGGGTCGTGGCTCAGGATCTTCACGAGCCCGGAGAGGATCATGAGCTTGACCACGAGGAGCCGAGCGAGCCACACGCCGGCCCACGGGGGGGCGCGACCCGGGGCGAGGCCGGGGCGCACGCCGCGCCACGGGACGAGAAAGAGCGCGGCGAAGAGGGCCTCGAGGAGCAGCGCGTCCCACTGATAGCCCATGAAGACGCCGCCCGTGGTGACGAGCGAGAGGTAGCCGAGCCACAGCAGCAGCAGCGCCGGGCCCGGGACGACGTTGAAGAACAACAGCAGCGCGCCGGCCGTCGCTAGCGCGCACAAGAGGTGCAGGCCGTGCTCGCCCGGCGCGAGCCACAAGAGCGTCGGGACCTCGCGCCAGCGCTCGAGGTCGCTCCAGCCCTGCTGCGCGGCGTGATCGCGGACCGCGCTCAGGAGCTCCCCCGCGGGCGCGATCCCGTGAGGACCGACCAGGCCGTCGACCTGGGCCCACCACGACAGCGTCGCGCACAGCGCGGTCAGCGCGAGGAGGCGCAGAAAGAGCCAGCGCACGAGGACCTGGCGCGGCCGGCGCAGGTCGGGCCCGACGAGCGAGCGCACGGCCCGGTCGGCGCCGACCCGGTGGCGCGCGACGAAGGCGTAGGCGCGGTCGGCGACCGGTCGCAGCCCGGGGAGGCGGCGGTAGAGCCCACGAAAGAGCGGGAGGCGCCCGGTGTAGGCCCCCAGCTCGGCGACCGCGGCCGCGCCGCGAGAGGGCGCGGTGGCGGTCGGGGTGACGAGGTGGACGGCCTCGCGCACGTCCTCGGGCGCGACGGGCAGGTCGACCTCATCGCCCATGACGGCGACGTAGTCGACGCGATCGCCGGTGAGCTGGCGCCAGCGCGGGATCCACCGGGCACAGAAGCCGCAGCGGCCGTCGTAGTAGAGGGTCGGTCGCGCGAGGTTCATCGGCGCTCGAGGGTGCCACGAGCGCGCGGACGGCGCGAGCGATGGCCGGGCGAGTGCCCGGCGGAAAAAACACGGCGGAGGATCGCGCGCGTCTTGCTGCATCGCAGCGCGATCGCCCGCGGCGGGCGCCGACTCCGAGTCGTCACGTCGTTGTCATGAATCGATCGGTCCTGATACGGTCGCCCGTATGCTCGGCCACCCCCGTCACCTCGCCCGGTTGTCCCTCGCGTTCGTCCTCGCCGTCTCCGCATGCGGGGACGAGGCGACCCCGACGCGCGAGGACGGCGACGTCGGCGACACCAGCGACGACACGCAGGAGCCCGACACCGTCGACACCGTCGAGCCCGACACCTTCGTCGCGCCCGACACGGTCGACGCCTACGACGCGTACGACACGGCGCCGAGCGACACCCTCCCCGACCCGCTGAGCAGCGACGACCCGACGCCGCCGTTCCTCCCCGAGGACCCGCCGCCGCCGGCGGCCGTGAGCTGCGCCGGCGTCGTGAACGCCAACGCCGAGACGGGGGACGCGACGGGCTGGCGGGTGGTGGAGGGGAGCTTCCAGGCCCAGGACGAGACCAGCATCTTCAACGGCGACTACCCGCCGCCCTTCGAGGGGACCTACTACTTCCGCGCCGGGGACTCGGAGCGCTCGCGCATGCAGCAGGACGTCGCCGTGGCCGAGCTCCTCGCGGTGGAGGGGGCGCCGCGCATCGCCGTGTTCGGCGCCTTCATCAGCGACTACGACACGCGCGACGAGGCGTGGATCGGGATGGCCGCGCTCGACACCGACGGCGCGGTGCTCGCCGCGCGGGAGCTCGGACCGTTCAACGACCCCCAGTGGCGCCTGGCCGAGATCGCGCTGACGCTCCCCGAGGGGACGGCGACGGTGCGGCTCGAGCTGAAGGGGGTCCGCCACAAGGGGACCTCGAACGACGCGTACTTCGACGCGATGACCCTGTGCTTCTTCGACGAGCCGCCGCGGGCGGACATGGCGCAGCTCTATGCGCTCCCGTACCTGATGAACGTCACGCCGACCGAGGTGACGGTGATGTTCGAGACCCGGGCGCCGCTGGTCGGGCGGGTCGACTACGGCGCGGCGCCCGACGCGCTCGACATGAGCGTCACCGAGCCGGCCGCGGTCACGACCCACCAGGTTCGGCTGACGGGCCTCGCGCCCGGCGCCCGCTCCTGGTACCGCGTGGTCGTCGGCGACGTCGCGCTGCCGCCCTACGACTTCAAGACGGCGCTCCCCCCCGAGGACGACGGCCGCATCGAGTTCATCGAGCTCGGCGACAACCAGGACGGCCCGGAGGTCTTCGCCCAGCTCTCGCAGCAGATGGCGGCGCTCGACCCCGACTTCGTGCTGCACGCGGGGGACTGCGTTCAGAACGGCCAGCGCGAGGACTATCGCGACACCTTCTTCGGCCCGCTCTTCGGGCTCGGCAACCACGCGGCGCTGGTGATGGCCGAGGGGAACCACGAGACCTACAGCTCCGGCATCTTCGTGAACAACGCGTCGCGCGCGCTCTGGGAGGAGTACGTCGATCAGCCCGGCGACGAGCACTGCTTCGGCTTCCGCTGGGGATCGCTGTTCGTGCTGGTCCTCGACACCGAGCAGCACCACGGCAACGGGACGGCGCAGTTCGCCTGCGCCGAGGAGCAGCTGAGATCCGAGGCGTCGAAGACGGCGACCTTCCGAACGGCGATATTTCACCGCCCGGCGCTGATCGAGTGGTGGGACTCGGTGGCGAGCTTCCCGTCCCCGGTCACGTTCTTCGCCGGCGGGATGGACGCGCCGGACGTGCGCGAGGCGCTCGCCCCGCTGTTCGAGCAGCAGGGCGTGCAGCTCGTCTTCAACGGCCACAACCACCTCTACCAGTACGTCCCGGCGTGGCCGTGGACGGTGGCGTGGGTCAGCTCGGGCGGCGCCGGGGGCGGGCTCGAGAGCGGCGTCGAGTCGAGCCGCGTCAACGACTGGAGCCCCTACGTCGAGACGACCATCTTTCACCACCACCACTTCCTGCGGGTGGTCATCGAGGACCGCGTGATGGGGGTCGAGGCGGTCGCGCTGGGCGGCGAGGTCCTGCACTCCTTCTACATCGTCGCCCGACCGTCCGCGCCTCCGACCAGGACCCGGTGACGCGAGCGCCGCGCGGCGAGCGGTCCCGGGGTGGACCTGTTCCCGGTCGACGGCGCGCCGGCGCCCCCCGCCGCTGACGCGCATGGACGTGTGTCGACTTCGCCGACCGGAGAGGCGCGCGCTCCCGACGCGGTCAGGTCCCCATCAGGCGGCGCCAGGTGGCGAGGTCGGGGATCTTGAGGTAGTCGTTGTGCGCTGCAACATCGCGGAGCTCGGCGTGGGGGCCGCCGTAGTCGTGGCCGGGGTAGAGGACCGTCTCGGGCGGGAGGCTGCGGAGCTTCTGGAGCGAGCGGAACATATCGTCCGGGTTGGCGCCGGGCAGGTCGACGCGGCCACACCCCTGCAGAAAGAGGGTGTCCCCGGCCACCAATGACGCACCGCAGCGAAAGCACAGCGAGCCCGGGGTGTGGCCGGGGGTGTGCAGCAGCTCGATCGGGATGTCGCCGACCTGCACCACGTCGCCGGAGTCGTGGATCACGAGGTCGGTCGTGGAGAGCCCCGTCACCTGCCGGACGCCGTCCGCCTCGAGGCGATGGACGTGGACCGGGCACGGCGCGACCTCCATCAGCGTCGACAGCCCGTCGATGTGGATGCCGAAGACGGTCCCGCCGATGTGATCGGCGTGGTAGTGGGTGCAGAGCGCCCCGGCGATGCGCATCCCGTCGGCCTCGGCCACCGCCACGATCTCCCGCACCGCCCACGCGGGATCGACGACCAGCGCCTCACCGGTCTCGCGGTCGCCGACGAGGTAGACGAAGTTCTGCATCTGCGCCGCGTAGGGCGTCGCCTGCGCGAAGTCGCGGCCGGCCAGGAGCTGTCGGAAGTAGAGCTGTCCCATGCGCCCGGGTTTAGCACAGCCCCCACGCCCGATGCATCCCGCGCGGTCGCCGCTCAGGTGTCCTGGGGGGCGTCGGCGGCCGGCTCGGGCGCGAGCCGCACCAGCAGGGGCTGGGCGCCCGACGACAGCTCCACGTGCCGCCGGGGGCGCGGGATGACGATCTTCGCCTGCTGCAGCGCGCCCACCACCTCGGCGTGGAGCGACGCCTTGACCTCGAGGAAGTGCTGCCGCGCCACCCACACCGAGTACTGCACGGTGTAGCCGTTGTCCCCGAAGCCGGTGAAGACGATGATCGGCTTCGGCTCGTCGAGGACGTAGCGGTTGTCGACCGCCACCGCGCGCAGGATCCCCCGCACCCGCTCGAAGTCGTCGGCGTAGGCCACCGTCAGCAGCAGGTCGAGGCGGCGGATCGGGAAGCGGCTGAGGTTGCGCAGCTCGACCTTCAGCATCAGCTCGTTCGGGACGCGCACGAAGAGGTTGTCGAAGGTCCGCAGCTTGACGCTGAGCAGGTCGACGGACAGGACCTCGCCGGTGGTCTCGCCGACGGTGATGATGTCGCCGACCTCGAACGCGCGCTCGCCGAGGAGGAAGAACCCGGAGATGGCGTTCGACGCCGACGACTGCGCGGCGAAGCCGATCGCTACGGTCACGATCCCCGCCGCCCCGAGGAGCACGCCGACGTCGATGCCGAAGAGGCTGAACGCCGCGACCAGGGTCGCCCCGAGCACGAGGTAGCGCACCATGCGGCGGGTGAGCTGGGCGCGATGCTGCCCCCGCGAGCGCATGACGCGCCCGACGACCAGCCCGGCCAGCCTCCCGATGACCCACCCGACCGCGAGGACGATGACGACCCGCAGCAAGACCATGAAGTTCGCCATCGAGAAGAGCGCGGTGATGTCTGTCCAGAGCTCGTCCATCATGGCCTCCTGATCACGTCCACAGGGCGCTGAGCGCGCGTGGGAGCAGGTGGCGCTCCGGTCTCTGCCGCGGCGCACCGACCGGCACCGCGGCGGGGGCGTGGCGCGACGGGTTCGAGCCGTAGCTGACCTCCGCCCCGCCGTGCTCGTCGAGGACCACCTCGACGGGCTGCGTCCAGACGTGCCCGTCGGTGTCGATGAACGGCTGCAGCTCGGGCGCCGGCAGGTGGACGCGCTCCAGGTTCACCGCCGACGAGCCGCGGTTCTCCACGCGGATCCGGGTCACGGCGCGCCCGGGCCGCAGCGGCAGCTGCACCAGGTCGAGCCGCGCGCTGGTTCGGCTGACGTAGCAGAGCTCGCCCTCGAGGGTGTTCGGCCCGAACCAGGTGTCGGACGGACGGCTCACCGGCACGTCGAACAGCACCTGCCCGCTCGGCACCAGCTCGAAGGCCACCCACAGCGCGGTCGACACGTACACGTCGACGTCCCCGCCGGGCATCAGCCGGAAGGGCTGGGCCGGACGGATGATCACCGCGCGGTCGGCCAGGCGCGGGCGCAGCAGGAAGGTCCCGGGCGCGTCGCGGAGCGCGAAGCGGTGCAGATCCCCCTCCTCGTCGAGGGTGAGCCCGGTCACCGGACACTCCGCCTCGGTGTCCATCGACAGCGCGTCGGCGGTGGTCTCCCAGGTCGCGCGCCACTCGTTCGCGAGGCGCTGCACGACGATCGTCAGCGCGCCGACGTGGAACCGCGCCAGCTCGCCCACCGCGAGGCTCATCTCCCGGTCCCACGGGACCGCGTCGGGGACGGGGACGGTGAGCGCGTCAGTCACCCTGGCCCCCCTTGGGGCGCTGACCGATGATCCAGCCGCGGCGCCAGAAGAACCAGAAGAGCAGCGCGCCGATGACCGCCATCAGCACCATCACCGCCGGATAACCGAGGCGCCACCCGAGCTCCGGCATGTTGTAGGGCGACGCCGACGGGTCGAAGTTCATCCCGTACACCCCGGCGATGAACGTCAGCGGGATGAAGATGGTCGAGATGACCGTCAGCACCTGCATCACCTGGTTCATCTTGGTCGACACCATCGACAGGTGCAGGTCCATCAGCCCGCCCGCCATGTCGCGATAGGACTCGAGCAGGTCGACGATGCGCAGCAGGTGATCGAGGGTGTCGCGCAGAAACACCCGGGTGTCGTCGACGAACAGCGCGACCTCGCCGCGCGCCAGCGACTGCACCGCGTCGCGCAGCGGCCAGATGGCCCGGCGGAACGTGATGAGCGTGCGGCGGAGGTGCTGGATCCGCTGCAGGTTGCCGTCGCTCTGGGTGGTCGCGATGTCCTCCTCGACCTCCTCGATGCGGTCGCCGAGCTCCTCGAGGAGCGGGAAGTAGTGGTCCACGGTGGCGTCGAGCAGCGCGTACGCGAGGTAGTCGGCCCCCGCCCCGCGGATGAGCCCGCGCCCCTGGCGGATCCGCTCGCGCACCGACTCGAAGGGGTCGCCCGCGCGCTCCTGGATGGTGATGACGAAGCCCGGCCCGACGAAGACGCTCAGCTGCTCGCTGGTGGGCTCGCCGTCGCTGAGGCCGACCATCCGGGCCACGATGAGCTCGTGCCCCGGGTAGGATTCGACCTTGGCGCGCTGGTGCGTGTGGACGGCGTCCTCGACGGCGAGGGGGTGCAGCCCGAAGCTCCCCGCGAGGGCCTCGATGGTGCGGCGCTCGAGCCCGCAGACGTCGAGCCACACCGTCTTGCCCGGCCGGCGCAGATCCGAGATGCCGGTCGCGTCGGCGGGGGACCACTCCTCGAACCCGGCGGCGTCGTAGCGGATGGCGTTGACGGTGACCTCGCCGCCCTCGGGCAGCTCGTAGGCCCCCGGGGGCGCACCCGGCTTCGAGTGCGAGTGCTTGGCGCGCGCGGCGTGCCCCTTGCGCTTGGGATGTCGTCGAGCCATGAGCGTCCGCCTCGTCCCGTCACCGTGACGCGACCGCGGCATTGTAGGCCGCCCCAACGAGCGCGCCAGAAAACCGCGGCCCGCGGCGATATGGGCGCCGACTCAGCTGGCCTGGGCGGTGATCGCCTCGGCCATCGCCACCACGCGGCGGGCGTTGTCGACGTGGAGGTTCTCGATGAGGCGCCCGTCGACGAGCACGACCCCCTTGCCGGCGGCCGCCGCCTCGGCGTGGGCGGCGATGACCCGGCGCGACCACGCGACCTCGGCGTCGCTCGGGGCGAAGGCCGCGTTGGCGGCGGCGAGCTGCTTGGGGTGGATGAGGGTCTTGCCGTCGAAGCCGAGCTCGCGCCCCTGCGCGCACTGGTCGGCGAAGCCCGCGGCGTCGTTCAGATCGAGGTGAACCCCGTCGAGGATGGCGACGCCAGCGGCGCGCGCGGCCAACAGGCACAGCCCGAACGACGTGACCATGGGCAAGCGCAGCGCCGTGTGGGCGCAGTGCAGGTCCTTGGCCAGGTCGCTCGTGCCCATCACGAGCCCGGCCAGGCGCGGCGTGGCGTCGGCGATCTCCTCGGCCCGCAGCATGCCGCGCGGGGTCTCCATCATGCACCACAGGGCGAGCTCCGGCGGCGCGCCGTGGGCGTCGAGCAGGCGCTCGGCCTGGCGCACCGTGTCGGCGCTGTCAACCTTCGGCAGCAGCACACCGTGGGCCCCGCTGGTCGCCGCCGCCACCAGGTCGTCGTGCCCCCACGGGGTGTTGAGCCCGTTGACCCGCAAGAGCAGCTCGCGGTGGCCGTAGCCGCCGCTCGCCAGGGCCGCGATCACCGTGGCGCGCGCTGCCTCCTTGGCGTCCGGCGCGACCGCGTCCTCGAGGTCCAGGATGATGCCGTCGCAGCCGAGCGTGCGCCCCTTCTCGAGGGCGCGGGCGTTGCTCCCCGGCATGTAGAGCACCGAGCGTCGCGGGCGGGTCGTGGCGGCCATGGGGTCCTCCGTCGTCGTGTGGGTCTCGCTTCCCACTACACCGCCCCGGGCCGGTTGGGTAGGCCAGCCTTCCCCCCGCGGCGCGCCGGGGGTACGGTGCGGACAGGATCCACCGGAGGACCGCGCGATGAGCCGTGATGAGGACGATCTCGACTTCGACCAGCTGATGGCGGAGGAGGGGGCCAGGCGCATCGGGCGGAGCGGCGCGCGGCCGCCCGCCCGACCGGCGCTCCCGGCGCACGGCGCCCCCCCCCGGGCGCCAGGGGCCCAGCGGGGGCCGGATCCGCGGGTCGCGGACCTGGTGCAGGAGCTGCGCGCCGCCCGGGCCAGCGCCCTCGAGCAGGACGCGCGCCTCGCCGAACTCTCGGCGCGCCTCGCCGCGGTGGAGAGCGAGCGCGACGGCGCCCTCGCCCGAATCGCGCCGCTCGAGCACGAGATCAGGATCGCCAAGCTCCG
>PHBI01000206.1 GCA_002841945.1 Deltaproteobacteria bacterium HGW-Deltaproteobacteria-14 | reverse complement strand
GAAGCGCTGCTCGCCTTCGATCCCGACGACAGCGGCGCGGCGGCGGCCGCCCTCGACCTGTTCCCGCCGGCGCAGCGCGGAGCCGCGGGGCGTGATCCGCGCGCGGCCCTCGAGCGGCTCGCCCGCCGCGAGGCGCTCCTCGAGAGGCGCCTCGGGGTGGTCCGAGCGGCCCTCGCCGCCCTGCCCTGCGCGGAGGTCCCGGCGTGCTGCGCCAAGGTCGACCAGTCGGCGGCCACCCTGCCCCACTTCTGGCGCCACGCGAGCCTGCGCGGCGAGCGCGCGACCGAGCTCGACACGGGGCTGCTGCCCGAGCTCGCCCCGTTCGTGACCTGCCGACCCGGCTGCGCGGCGGCGCGCGCGGCGGCGCGGGCGCGGCTCGACGCGCTGGCGCCCGAGGTCCGAACCCTGGCCGAGCGGCTGCTGGCGCTGCGCGTCATCGCCCTCGGCCCGTGGGCGCGGGCCGTGGTCCGGGGCGTGGGCGCGGCGACCGCGCTCGCGTTTCAGCCAGGCGTCGTCTTGCTCACCGACCCGGGGCTGCCCTCGGAGACGCGCCATCGGCTGCGCCGGGCCTTTTCGAACCTTCTCTTTTCACAACTCGAGCCGGGCGGTAGTATCGCGGTGCGCGAACACGTCTTGGTCGTAAGTCATGAGCTCCCCATCCAGCACGGGGAGTACGCGCGCAGGGTTGCCTGGGTGCAGCTCTGCCGGGATACCTGACCTCTCTCCGAACCAGCAGGAGCAACGGATGCTACAGATCGCCTTCTACGGGAAGGGTGGAATCGGCAAGTCGACGACGGTGTCGAACGTCTCGGCCGCCCTCCAGGAGATGGACCGTCGCGTCCTGCAGGTCGGCTGTGACCCCAAAGCGGACTCCTCGCGTCCGTTCTGGGACGGCAACCGGCCACCCACGGTCATCAACCTCCTCAAGGACGATCGCGGGCGCGACCCCGAGGTCGGCAAGTACCTCCACAAGAGCGCCTCGGGGGTCGAGTACATCGAGGTCGGCGGGCCGGAGCCCGGCGTCGGCTGCGCCGGCCGCGGCATCCTCAAGATGTTCGAGATCCTCGAGGACGCCGGCGTCCTCGACGACGACTACGACGCGGTGATCTACGACGTCCTCGGCGACGTCGTGTGCGGCGGCTTCGCGGCGCCGCTGCGCGCGGGCTACGCGCGCCACGTCTACGTGGTGCTGTCGGGCGAGTACATGGCGATGTACGCCGCCAACAACATCTGCAAGGGCATCGCGAACTACGCCGAGCGCCGCAACGTGCGCCTCGGGGGCTTCGTGGTGAACTGCCGCAACGTGCCCTCCGAGATCGAGCTCTGCGAGGCCTTCGCCAAGGCCGTCGGCTCGCACGTGGTCGCGGTGGTGCCGCGCGACGTGGTGGTCGCCAAGGCCGAGCGCAAGCGCGCGACGGTGGTCGAGGCCTACCCGCAGTCGAACCAGGCGGAGGTCTACCGCGGCCTCGCCCGGGCGATCGTCAACAACAAGCTGATCGCGACGCCGGTGCCGCTGAGCGACGAGCAGCTCGAGGAGCTCTACTTCTCGTTCAAGGTCGACGACGACCTCGACGACGAGATGGACGCGGAGATGGCCGCCACGGCCTGATCTCCGTCAGCGAGACGCGCGCGAAGGGCGCCCGGGTCCACCCCGGGCGCCCTTCGCCGTTTCTGGCGCCGGTGCGGTGCGCCGCGCCGCGCACATCGAGGCTCGCGGGGTCGGCTCAGGGCTCGTGGCTCTCGCTCCGAAGCTGGACCCCGCCCCATCGTGTCGGCCGAGGACCTGCCGTGGCTTGGCTCAGAGCTGCTCGAGGGTGCGCTGGGCGAGGGTCAGGACGCCGTCGTAGCCCCAGTAGGGCATCTCGACCAGCGCCTGATAGCGCTTGCAGGGGAAGCCGAACTCGACCCCCTTCAGCCCCACCTGGGCGCCCATGTCGACCTCGTGCTGAGAGCCGATCACCAAGTCCACATCGGCCTCGTCGACCGCGCGACGGAGGCGCCGGGCCGTCTCGTTGAGGCTCGGCTCGGCCAGGACGTCGACGTCGGGCCACAGCTCGGTGTCGATGTGCTCGGGGCGTCCGTCGAGGCAGCCCGCGATGACCGGCACCATGCGCAGATCCCGGCAGATCCCGAGCAGCCCCGCGAGGCGCTCGCCGTCGGCGAAGGCCGCCACCCGCAGCCCGACCAGGGGCGCGCAGGCCTCGCGGACACGCTGGCCGACGCGCCGCTCCTCGCGCGCGATGTAGGCCTCGCCCGCGTCGACCGCGCCGAACTCCGCGGCCAGCGCGCGGATGAAGGTCGCCGTGTTCGCCGTCCCGATGGGCGGCGCCAGCTCGAGCGTCCGCTGATCGAGCTTGCGCGCGAGCACCTTGGCCGCCTTCACCCCGAGGGGGAAGGCGACGTTCAGCTCGGCGTCGCCGAGGTCGTACAGGCGCGCCGCCGGCGACCCGTCGAGCAGCGTCACGTTGAGCGCGAGCCCGAGCGCCTCGAGCATCGCGGCGGCCGCCTTGATGTTGGCCCGGTGCTCGGCCCCCTGGCGGTCGAGGAAGTAGCCGATGAGGTTGACGCGCTTGGCCCGAACGTCCTCCGGGCGCGGCTCCACGCGGCCCACGAAGTACTTCACGATCGAGGTCAGCGCGCGCTCGTAGCCGAGGAACATGTCCCCATCGACGTCCGGCGCGTAGACGTAGACCGCCGGGATGTCGACCAGCGCGGCGAGCTGGTCCATCACGTGGTCGCGATCGAGCCCGGAGATCTCGATGAACGTGGCCGTCGACACCACCGCCATCTGGGCGTCGAGGCGGCCGGACATGTCCTTGATGGCCTGCGCGAGGGTCTCGCCGGGGTCGAAGACCAGCTCATCCTCGTGGATCTTGGTGCAGATCAGCCGCCGGTGGACCGCGCCGCCCGGGGCGTGCTCGTGCAGCAGGACGTGGAGCTTGATGTCGCACCCCGCCCCCCCGTGGAGGACGGCGACGGCGTCGTCGATCGCCAGGCCGGCGATGATGGCGCCGAGGCTCGCCGAGGCCTGAAAGGTCATCGCGCCAAAGCTCATCGGAGCAGCGCCTCCAGCGTGTCGATGGCCGGGGTGATCGAGGTCAGCCCCAGGTGGAAGGCGCGGAACTGCAGGTAGGGGATCCCGGCCGCGTCGATGAAGTGCTTGTGGCAGTCCTCGGTGAAGGCCGCCCGGATCCCGCCGGCGTCGTGGAGCAGCGCGGGGAGCCGCTCGGGGCGCTGGAAGAGGTAGATGTCCTCGGCCGCGTCGAGGTTGTTGGCCAGCGCCCGCACCCGCGCGTACTGATCGGCCGACTCGTCCGACACGACCATGAAGACCGGCTCGAGGCCGAGCTCGCGCAGAAACGGCACGTAGCCGAGGCCGAGGTGCACGAAGGACGGCGCGATGACGCCCTTACGGTTGTTGCCGAAGCAGACCGCGACCCGCGCGCCGGCGAAGCGATCGCGGAAGCGCGCGATGCGGGCCGCGACCTTCTCCACCCGGGTCGCGACGAGCGCCTCGAGCTCGGACCGCTTGCCCATCTCGTCGCCGAGGGCGCCGTAGAAGGCCTGGCAGGCCGCGAGCCCGATGGGGCTCACCTGCTCGACCACCCGGGCGTCGGTCTTGCGCTCGACGATGCTCAGCAAGCGCTTGAAGCCCGTGCGCTCGGGCGCCATGACCAGCGCCGAGGCCCCGATCCGCGGCAGCTCCTCGAGCCCGTCGTCGGGCCAGAAGACGCCGAGCCTCAGGCCGGCCCCGCCGAGGACGTCGGCGAGCTCCTTGCGAAAGCGCGTGGACTCGTTGGCGTAGCCGACGAAGGACACCTCGTCGGCGACCGTCGGGCGGTGCTCCACGAAGCGCCGCGCGAGGTTGCCGTGGACCCGATCGGAGATCTGAAAGGGCTTGAGCAGCTCGATGCCGCTCACGCGCATGGAGACCACCGGCAGGTGGTGCTTGTCCTCCACCTCGTCGGCGAGCATGTCGATGTCCTCGCCGATCATCTGCGACAGGCACGTGCTGACGAGGGCCATCGCCCGCGGCTGGGCGTCGGCGATGACGTAGTCGGCGGCCTCCATGAGGCGCTTGCCGCCGCCGGTGACGACGTCCACGTCCTTGAGATCGCTGGTGTAGAACTTCGACTGCCCGACCTGACCGCGCATCAGGCACGGCCGGTCGCCGTGGACGATGACCGCGAAGTCGCCCGCGAGGTCGCTCAGCAGATCGAGGGCGCCCATCATGCCGCAGGCGTTGTCACCGAAGTTCTCGGCGAAGCGGGCGTCGCCGAACAGCGTGTCGAGCTCCACCGGCGGGGCGTCGCGCAGGCGCGCCGTCGTGACCTCGCGCCACTTCGCCTCGAGCGCCTCCACCGGGGTCGCCCGCAGGTTGCGCGCGGCACGGGTCGCGAGCTGACCGTTGAGCGCTATCTCCGAGCTGGCGCGATACCAGAGGTTGAGGCCGCCGGTGCGCACGAACGCCGGCTCGGCGTCGTCGCGCGCCTTGGCGAAGAGCGTGATCTCATAGCCGCCCGGGCCAGCGATGGTCACGCTCAGCACGCCCTCCTTGCACGCCGCGCGGGTCGGCGTCAGCCGCAGGCGCGCGAGCTCGTCGGCCGCGAGGCCGGTGAGCGCGACGGCGAGCTCCTGCGCCGCGACCGGGTCCACCGAGGCGGTCGGCGTCCCCCAGTGCGTCCCCGGGGTGGCGAGGGTCTTGGGGAGCTCGCGCAGGATCGGGAAGCGAACGGGCCGGTCCCCCGACCCGAGATCGGCGGTCATGCTGCCCCTCCGGCGGCGGCTGACGCGTCGCTCGACGTCGTCGCCGCCCTGCCCTCGTTCGCGTCGCGCCAGGCGGCGGCGAAGGCGTCGAAGCCGTCGCCGCGATGCTGCCGGGCGAGCCGGCGCGCGAGCTGGGCGATGAAGCCGTGCTCGGCGCTGGCCTTGTAGGAGAGGTTGAGGTGGGAGGTGCGACCGAAGGCCGGTCGCGCGTCGTCGCGGCGCTCGACGAAGAGCGACAGCGTGAACCCGCCGGGGCCGTCGAGGCTCAGGGTGAAGCGCTCGTCATCGAGGCGGGCGGCGCTCGGGACGAGGCGCAGCCGCGCGAGCTCGGCGGGGTCGAGCCCGAGGAGCCAGGTCGTGAGCCACCCGAGCTGCGCGGCGTCGTCGATGCGCGGCGCGTCACCGCCGCCGTGGTGGCCCGGCTTGACGATCCGCGGGAGCTCCAGGATCGGCGGGAACTCCTCGATCCCAAAGCGCTTCACGTACTCGACCATGATGCCCGGGCAGACGCTCTCGACCAGGCAGTCCTTGCAGCCCTCGTGCTTGCAGTAGTTGTCGTCGTCATCGTAGGTGATGGCGATCTCGTCGAGGACGAGCGACATCGGCTGCACCAGGTTCGAGCGCGGGGTCGTCGCGCCCTGCTCGAGGCCGTCGCGGGTGAAGCGGTGCTCGGGGACGTCGATGGTCGGGATCGGCATCCCGGGCGGCGCCTGGGCGACGACGACGCAGCCCGGGACCTCGCTCAGCAGCATGTCCGACGGGGTGCCGAGGCGATACCAGACGTCGAGCCACTCCTTGACCATCTCGTCGTAGCGCATCCCCAGGTTGTCGAAGACGCCGTCGAAGAGCGTCGATCCCAGGAGCTTCAGGCAGGTGTAGCTGAGCTTGTCGCCCTTCTCCGGGCGCGACCAGCGGCGGAAGAAGTCGTACATCGCCGCGATGTGCGGGAAGCTCGGCTTGCACAGCACGTGCAGCATGTGGAGCTCGATGTCGTAGCGGTCGCGGAGCTTCTCGAGGCGCTCGAGGCCGACGATGACCTGGTCGTAGGCGCCCTGGCGCTCGACGATGTAGTCGTGCACCGCGGCCGAGTGGCCGTGCATCGAGAGCATCAGCCGGTTCAACCCCGCGTCGGCGAGGCGATCGATGAGCTCCTTCTTGCCGAGCTTGCGCCCGTTGGTGTTCATCCCGATGACGTCGAAGCCGACCTGTCGCGCGTAGGCGATGGCCTCGACGATGTGGGCGCCGATGGTCGGCTCGGCGACGGTGAACCAGCACTCGCGCATCCCGGCGGCGTAGCCCCGATCGATGACGAGCTGGGTCTCCTCGAGGGTCGGCGGCCGCGGCGCGGCGCCGCCGATCTTGCCGTTGACGCGGCCGTTGAGGCAGAAGCTGCACGAGTTGTTGCAGGCGTCGCTCACGCCGAGGTGGAGCGCGTTGCGCGCCTGCGCCTCGAGCTCCGCCACCTGCAGGTCCTTCGCCGTGACCACCTCGCGCGGCGGGGGGGGCGACGCGCTCGGGGCGATCTTGAACGGGGACGCCAGCCGCTCCGCGCGGGCTGCCCGATTCGGCTGGAGGGGTTCGCGGCTCGCGGGGGGGGAGCAGGGGTCGGGAGCGTTCACGTCGGCCTCGCGTCGGGTTCGCTGGCGATGGTGGAGAGCGGCTCGACCAGCCGCAGGATCTGGTGCTCGGCCTGGTTGAGGAGGCTCCTCTTCAAGGTGTCGAGGTACTGCGCCGTCACGAGGTTGCGGCGGTAGCGCCGCCGCAGCCGGTCGATGGTCGCGAGCGCCTCGGCGAGCTCGCCCGGCGGCGCGTCGGCCCAGGTCAGGGACTCGGCCTTGTTGTGCTGGTCGATCTCCATGGCGAGCAGGATGAGGCTCACCCCCTCGCGCTCGCCCATCGCGACGAAGGCCTCGAGATCGCGGAAGTTTCGCCGCATGAGGACGAAGCTCAGCTGTATTAGTGGTGGGCCGAACGCGAACCGGTGCCGCACCGACGCGAGGTAGTCGATGTTGGCGCAGACGCGATCCCACAGGTTGGTCTGCGAGACGGACGCGTGGGCCTCGGCGCTGGCGGAGTTGATCGAGATGATGAGCCCCCGGAACGGCACGTGATAGAGCCGGTCGATCAGCTTCGGCTGCAGCGGCGAGCCGTTGGTCGTGACGGTGACGCGCAGGTCCGGGTACGGCGCGAAGTCCGTCGTCTCGAGGAAGTCCTTGAAGTGGCGCGAGATGAGCGGCTCACCCGCCCCGGAGACGTTGAGCTCGCCGAGGTACGGCAGGTGGTCGCGCAGCCGCGCGTAGAAGTCCGGGCCGAGCTCGATGTGCTTGTTCTTCTCGCGGATCGGCGTCGTGTGGCAGAAGGCGCACGCGTAGTTGCAGTTCCAGGTCGGCGAGATGGTCAGCGACTGCGGCCGCGAGCGGACCTCGACGACGCCGCGGAGCTGCTCCTGGGTGCTGAGGAGGCGGTTCTCGAGGTAGCGCGCGGCCTTGCCGGTGATCTCGACGCGATCGTCCTCGCCGTCGCGCAGCGAGGCGCGGTGCCGGCGCATGCAGTGGGGCTGGCAGGTCTCGTGGTTGCGCCCGGTGTGCTGGCGGTCGCGCATCCGTCGGAAGAACTGGTCGTTCCAGCTGTCGAAGGCCGCCACCGGAGGCGTCTGGTGCGGCTCGATCTTGAGGTAGTCGAGGTTGCACGGCTGCGAGGTGACGCGGGCTTGCCCCATCATCTCCATGCTCGTCCACGAGAGCGTACACGGGCTCGCGATCTCCGAGCGACGGACGAACCACCGCTGGGAGAGGACGTCGCCCGGCGCGTCGGCGTCGAACTCGCTGACGTGGCGCCACTGCACGACCCGGGGCTCCACGGGCGTGAACTCCGCGGCGCCGTGCTCGGCCACGTAGGCGTCGTTGCGCCAGCGGCAACGGCGCGACAGCGTGCAACGCTCGCACTGCGGCAGCGCCGTGTTGGGCGGGACGAGGCCGACCTCGGGGCCCGCTGGCCGCAGCACCTTGTCGTAGAGGGACGCGGCGCGCTCGTGCAGGTCACCGACGCACGGTGGCGGGTAGTCGTGGTTCTCGATGGCGAACTGGATGGCGCGGGCGGTCCCGAGCTCGTGGAGCCCGACGAAGGCCGGGGCGAGCTCAGTCAGGCGGCGCTGGCCGGCCGGCGCGAGGAAGGGGGCGACCGTCAGCTTGGCCCGGCTGTACGGGACGCGATCGTGGATGGTCGCGGCGAGCTCGGCCAGGATCGCCGCGTTGACCCCGCCGAGGAAGAAGTGCGGGACGACGTCGAAGCGCTCCCGGGCGCGGGCGGCGGCCCTGATGACCCGCGACGGGCGCGGGCCGCGCCGCGACATCGGCGTGGTGGGATGCAGGAACGGCACGACCAGCCCGCGCACGAAGGGATAGGCCGCGACGGCGTCGAGCTCCGGGCCCTCGGGCAGCGGGGTGTAGAGGTAGACGTAGGGCGGCGCGTCGCTCGCGGCGATGAGGTCGAGGAGCTGGTCGCGCCGCTGAGCGCGCAGCAGATCGCCGCCGATGAGGAACAGGCGCTCGAGCCCCGGGCTCTCCTCGATGAGCCGCGCGAGACCCGCGAGATCAGCGCCCGGCGCGTGTCCGTCGTGCCCCTCCGCCCCGAGATGGGGGCAAAAGCTGCACGCCGGCCCACACGCCGCGCGGACGACCCACGACCGCTCGCGCGCCTGGTGGACGCGACGGGTGGCGGCGGGGCTCCGCAACAGGCTGGTGTCGGAAGCCATCGACATGTCTGCACCATACTCGATTCGCAGAGCGACTCCCAATCGAACGCGGAATCCAGCGCGCCGGCGCGGGGGCGACAGCGCGGGTACCAGCCCCCCAGGCGCCTCGCCGGTCGTTCACGACGGTTGACAGCGCCCCGCCGCGCGCCGAGCATCCGCAGGTGAGCGTTACACACCCGCGGATCAAGGGCCGCCGCGGACGGACGTGGCGGCGCGCCGTCGCCCTCGACACGAGCCGCGCCGGGGGGCTGCGTCTGCGCCGCGTCGGCTTTTGGGACGGCCCTGGCGGGCTGATCGTGGCGCTGTTGGCCGGCGGCATCGTGGTGGCGCTGCTCGTCGGCTGGGTGCTCGCGTGGGCCAACACCACCGAGGGCCCCAACGCGCTGTGGTTGTCCCTCGGATCGGTCGCCTTCGCCGGGGTCCTGCTGGCCCTGGCGACGCTGATGATCACGCTGCGGGCGAGCCACCGCCTGCGGCACGCCGAGGCGGCGTTCCTGACCGGCGCGAGCCACAACCTGCGCACCCCGCTGGCGGCGATCCGCACCGCGACGCAGACGCTGCGTGCCGCCCCGAACCTGGCGCCGGGCGAGCGCGACCTGCTCTTCGGGGCGGTCCTCCACGAGACCAGCCGCCTCGAGCTGCGCATCGACAACCTCCTCGAGACGGCGCGCCTCGACCTCGAGCGCGTCGCCTTCGCCGAGTCGCTGGTCGACCTGCGGCGGCTCGTCGAGGCTGTCCTCGAGGACGCGCGCTGGGCGTTCACCGCGGCCCAGGGGGACTATACGGTGACGCCTGGCCCGCCGGTGCGGGTGCTCGGCGACGAGCGCGCGCTGCGCCTGCTGGTCGAGAACCTGGTCGACAACGCGCTGAAGTACGCCGGCGGCCCCCCCCGGGTCACGGCGACCATCGCGCGCAGCGCCGACCACGCCGTCCTGCGCCTGCGGGACGAGGGGCTGGGCTTTCGAGCGGGGTCCATGGGGGACCTCTTCCAGCGCTTTCATCGTGGCGACACCGGCCGCCCCGGCAACGGCCTCGGGCTCGCGCTGGCGCGGGCCATCGCGCGCGGCCACGGCGGCGAGGTGCACCTCGAGAGCGACGGACCGGGCACCGGGGCGACCGCCGAGCTGTGGCTGCCGGTCGAGCCGACGGAGGAGGGGTGATGGGGTCGATCCTGCTGGTCGAGGATGATCGGACGCTGGGGCTGAGCCTGCGCATCGCGCTCGGGCAGGAGGGGCACACCGTCACCGTAGCCACGACCCTCGCGGCCGCGCGCAGCGTCACCCAGGCGCGCGACTTCGACCTGGTCCTGCTCGACCTCGGGCTACCGGACGGAGACGGCCTCGAGCTGTGCCGGGAGCTCCGCGACAACGGCGATCACATGCCGATCATCGCTCTGACCGCGCGCGCGACCCTTCAGGACCGGGTCGAGGGGCTTCAGGTCGGCGCGGACGACTACGTCACCAAGCCGTTCGACCTCCCTGAGCTGATCGCCCGGATCGCGGCCCAGTTGCGACGCAGCACATGGACCTCGCCGACGACCGAGAAGTCCACGATTGGCGAGCTCGCGATCGACTTTCGCAGTGGCGAAGCCTGGTGCGCGAGGGAGCCCGTCGTGCTGAGCGCGCTGGAGCAGCGGCTGATGCGCTACCTGCTCGACCACGCCGGCGCTGTCGTGACGCGCGAGCAGCTGTTGACCGACGTCTGGGAGCTGCCGGCGCGGAGCCGGACGCGCACCATCGACACCTTCGTCTACCGGCTGCGGCGGCTCATCGAGAAGGACCCGGCGCACCCGTGCCACCTCGTGAGCCTGCGCGGCGCGGGCTACAAGCTGGTCCTCGGCGGCTGCCCGTGAGCCATCAGCGGATGACGGCGAGGACGTCCGCGGCGTGGGTGGCGGCGGAGACCTCGCGCCAGACGTGCTCGAGCTCGCCGTCGACGCCGACGAGGAAGGACTGGCGGGCGGTCAGGCCGAAGCGGCGCGGGACCTGGAAGGCGTCGGCGAGGGCGCCGTCGTCGACGGCGAGCGGGAACGGCAGGCTGTACTTGTCGATGAACGCCTGGTGGGAGTCGGCGTCCTGGGTGGACACGCCGTAGACGGCGAGGCCGGCGGCCTGGAGGTCCGGCCAGGCGTCGCGGATCCCCTTGGCCTCGGCGGTGCAGCCCGGGGTGTCGTCCTTCGGATAGAAGTAGATGAGCACGCGCTTGCCCTTCAGGCTCGCGAGCGCGACCCGGGTGCCGTCGGTCAGGGTCAGGGTGACGTCAGGGGCTGGGTCGCCGGCGGCCAGCTCGCGATCGCCCGACGGCGCGGGAGCGGTGGCGGCCGCGGGAGCAGCCGCGGGAGCGGTGGCGGCCGCGGGAGCAGCCGCGGGAGCGGTGG
>PHBI01000205.1 GCA_002841945.1 Deltaproteobacteria bacterium HGW-Deltaproteobacteria-14 | reverse complement strand
CCACCGGGGTCACCCCCGCCGTCGGGTCGGAGGCGACCCCCGTGCCGATGGCGTTGGTCGCCGTGACGGTGAAGGTGTACGCGGCGCCGTTGGTCAGCCCGCTCACGACGCAGCCGACCGAGGGGTCGGTCCCCGTGCAGGTGAGCCCGTCCGGCGACGACGTCGCCGTGTACTCGGTGATCGCGCTGCCGCCGTCGGAGCCCGGCGCCGTCCACGTGACCGTCGCCGACGCGTCACCGGCGACCGCCGCTGCGCCGGTCGGCGCGTCGGGCAACGTCGCCGGCGTCACCGCCACAGACGGGGCCGACGCCAGGCCCGTGCCTATCTCGTTGGTCGCGGTGACGGTGAAGGTGTACGCGGCGCCGTTGGTCAAGCCGGTCACGACGCAGCCGGCCGACGGGTCCGTCCCCGTGCAGCTGAGGGAGTCCGGGCTCGACGTCACCGTGTAGCCCGTGATCGCCACGCCCCCGTCGAAGGCCGGGGCGGTCCAGGTGACGAGGGCCTGCTCGTTGCCGGGCGTCGCGGTCGCCGCCGTCGGAGGGTCGGGGACGGTCGCGACGGTCACGGTCGCGTCCGACGTGTTCCCGAGGGAGTCGGTGGCGCGCACGGTGTCGGTGCCGGTCGCCGAGGGCGCCGTGTACTCGCCGGTCGACGCGTCGACCGCGCCACCGGCGCCGCCCCCGACCACCGTGTAGCTGACGGCGCCGACGCCGCCGTTGACGCTGAACGTCGTCGTGGCGTCGACCTCGACCGTGATGGTGGTGGGCGAGATCGCGAGCCCCTCGGTGATGACCACGGTGGCGTCGGAGGTGTTGCCGAGCGAGTCCGTGACCCGGACCGTGTCGCTGCCGCTGCCGACCGCGGACGGCGCGGTGTAGAGCCCCGTCGTCTCGTCGACGGTGCCGCCGGCGCCGCTCCCGAGGACCGTGAACGCGAACGGCCCGACGCCGCCCGTGTTGCTGAAGGTCGTCGTGTTGCCGACCGCGAGCGTGACCGTCGTCGGCGAGATCGCCAGCGCGGCGTTGACGGTGACGCTGGCGTCGGAGGTGTTGCCGAGCGAGTCCGTGACCCGGACCGTGTCGCCGCCGCTGCCGACCGCGACCGGCGCGGTGTAGAGCCCGGTCGCCTCGTCGACGGCGCCGCCGGCGCCGCCCGCGAGGACCGAGTACGCGAACGGCCCGACGCCGCCGGTGTCGCTGAAGGTCGTCGTGTTGCCGACCGCGAGCGTGACCGTCGGCGGCGAGATCGCCAGGGCCGCGTTGATGGTGACGCTGGCGTCGGAGGTGCTCCCGACGGAGTCGGTGAGCCGCACGACGGCCGCCCCGGCGCTCGCGGGCGCGGTGTAGACGCCGGTCGCCGCGCCGACGGTGCCGGCGCCGCTGAAGACCGCGTAGGCGTAGGGCGGGATCCCGCTCGTGCCGCTGAAGGTCACGGTGTTGTTCACCGCGAGCGTCACCGAGCTCGGCGCGATCGACGGCGCGAGCACGACGCTGAACTCGAGCTCGGTCACCGCGCACACGGGGGTCGTGCCGCAGACCTCGCAGACCTGTGCGTAGCAGTGGTCGCTGCCCGGGGTGGCGCCGGCGGTGAAGGTGACGTCGCGCGTGACGGCGTCGACGGCGCACGACCCGAGGGAAGTGGCGGCGCTGGCCGCGAAGGTGCCGGTCTGCGTGGCCGAGACCATCACCGACGCGATGGGATCGTCCGACGAGCCCGCGGGCTGCCCCGCGACGACGCCGGTGTCGGTCACGAGGCTCGTGAACGCGATGGTGGTGCTGCCCGAGACCGTGACCGGGGCGGCGCTGCCGCCGCTGAACGTCCCGAGGGTCGGCGGGTCGTCCCACACGGCGGTCCAGGTCGCCGCCGCGCAGCCGCTGACCTCGGCGTTGTCGCAGGCGTCGAGGGAGACGGCGTAGGACGCCGCGGCGTCGCGATCGTCGGGAGCCCAGGTGACCACCCCGCCCGCGACGGTCGCGAGCCCGGCCGTGCCGGTGGCGGCGAGCGTCCCGAGCGGGTCGCCGTCGGCGTCGAGGTAGAGCGGCGCCACGTCGAGGGTGGTGCGCGTCCTGCCGACGGGGACGCAGCTGAACGCGTCGCCCAGGGTAGGCCGCCGGTTGATCGTCACCTGCGCCGTCGCCGTCGCGCACACCGCGGCGTCGAACGGGCTGCACAGGGTGTAGGTGAAGCTGTCGTGGTACGGCGTCGGGCACGCGCTGGGGTCACCAGGCAGCGTGTAGACGACGGTGGCCAGGTCGCCGCTGGCTACCGCAGTGCCACACGAGGAAGCGTCGTCCACGGTCAGCGTCGCGGAGCTGTAGCCCGAGTCGTTACTGAGCAACTGCAGCGCGACGTCGGCGATCAGGTCGGGGCTGGTCTCGAGCACCGTCAAGCTGTCGTCGCCGAGGACCGGCGTGGGCGCGACCTCGCAGCGGCGCGTGAGGGGCTCGCAGTAGTTGCTCGCGCAGTCGCCGTCGACGAGGCAGGCCTTGGCGTCGACGCAGGGCGCGCAGGTCGCGCCGCCGCAGTCCACGTCGGTCTCGGTCCCGCTCTGCAGGGCGTGGACGAAGCCGTCGGAGCACGTCGCGTCGCGGCAGGTGAGGGTGCAGTCCGCGCGGTTGTCGTTGAGGGTCCCGTTGTCGCACTCCTCGCCGCCGCGCACGAGGCCGTCGCCGCAGATCGAGGTACACACGCCGCCGATCGCCTGCGCGGTCGGGCAGGCCCAGCCCGCCTGGGCGACGCATGCGGTGCAGCCGCCGCTCGCCGTGGCGGTCCCCTCGTCGCAGGTCTCGACGCCGCGCACGAGCCCGTCGCCGCAGGTCGGGGTACACGCCCCGCCGACGCCGCCGGCGAAGGGGCAGTCCCAGCCGACCTCGGCCTGGCAGCCGGAGTCGCAGCCGTCGCCCGCGATCCGGCCGCTGTCGTCACACGCCTCGCTGCCGCGCACCAGGCCGTCGCCGCAGATCGGCACGCACGCGCCACCGACGGTCACGGTGAAGCCCACGGTCGGGCACGCCCAGGCGGCCTCCTTGTGGCAGCTCGCGTCGCAGCCGTCGTCCGAGCGCGGCGCGCAGGTCCCGTCCCCGATGGCCGCGCAGTCGGCCGCCGCGTCGCACGGGGTGCCGTCCTGGCACTGCGTGCCGTCGTCGCAGGTCTCGGCGCCGCGCACCACGAAGTCCCCGCACACCGCGGCGCAGGCGCCACCGGCCGCCGGGCAGCTCCAGCCGATCTCGCTGGTGCAGCGGTCGCTGCACCCGTTGCCCGACACGAGGTCGCCGTCGTCGCAGGTCTCGGCGCCCCGGGTGATCCCGTCGCCGCAGATCGGCGTACACAGCCCACCGAGCCCATCGAGGACCGCCTGGCAGTCCCAACCGGTCTCGGTCTGGCAGCTCGCGTCGCAGCCGTCACCGCTGACGGCGTTGCCGTCGTCGCAGGTCTCGCCCGGCCGGACCCGCAGATCGCCGCACACCGGCAGGCACGCCCCGCCGGTGTCGCCCGCCGTCGGGCAGCTCCACCCGGCCTCGGCCTCGCACGTCGCGTCGCAGCCATCACCGGCGCGCGGGGCGCAGCGCCCGTCGCCGTCACCGACGCACTCGGCGTCGCTGGTGCAGTCCGTGCCGCTCTCGCACTGCGTGCCGTCGTCACAGGTCTCGCGCCCGGCGATGAGGCCGTCGCCACACACCGCGGCGCAGCTGCTGCCCGCGACGAGGCAGGCGTAGCTCGTCGCGAGCTGGCAGGTGGGGTCGCCCGCGTCGCAGGTCGCCTTGCACGTGCTGAGGCTGTTGACGCAGGCCCACCCGGTCTCGAGCTGGCAGCTCGCGCCGCACCCGTCGCCGTCGACCGCGTTGCCGTCGTCGCAGGTCTCGCCGGCGTTGACGTAGCGGTCGCCGCAGGCCTCCTTCGACAGGCAGTCGGCGGAGCAGTGGGCGCCGTCACCATCGGTGACGCCGTCGCGCGTGACGCAGGTCGTGTCGCCGAGCGCCGGGACGATCGCGGCGCAGGTCGCGCTGTCGCTGCACGCCGTGGTGAGGTCCGCGCAGAAGCGGCCGAGGTCGCAGGCCTCGGGTGGCGCGGTCGACCCGCCGGGGTAAGTGGTCGCGTAGGCGTTCAGGATCGCGTCGCCGCAGACCTCTTCCGACTTGCAGTCGGCGCTGCAGCCGTCGCCGCTGGTGTTGTTGCCGTCGTCGCAGACCTCCCCGCGCGCCCGGTTGAGCTTGCCGTCACCGCAGAACGCCTGGCTGCAGTCGGTGTTGCAGGTGGCCGACTCCGCGGTCTGACCGTCGACCGGCGGATCCTGGGGACCGTTGTCGCAGCGCTCGCCGCCGACGAAGTTCGTGATCCCGTCGCCGCAGCGCTTCAGCGTGCAGTCGAAGTTGCACGTGTCGGTGTTCACGCCGCCCGAGTCGCACTCCTCGAAGCGGCTGTTCACGCAGTCGCTCGACGAGCCAGTGGTGCCGTTGACGAGCTGGTCGCCGCAGATGTTGCAGACGCAGCTCGTGAGGCACCGCGCGGTGTCGCTGTTGAAGGAGATCACCGTCTCGCCGGTCGGATCCGCGGGGTCGACCACGCCCTCGTCGCACTGCTCGCCGGGGTCCTTGCGGGCGTTGTTGCACTTGATGAAGGCGCAGCTGAGGCTGCAGGTGCTCACGTCGGTGCCGTTGAGCGGCCCGTCGTCGCACTCCTCGCCCGGGTCGGTGAAGCTGTTGCCGCACTGCTCGGTCGACTTGCAGTCCGGAGCGCAGCCGTCGCCGGCGTTGTTGTTGCCGTCGTCGCAGATCTCGTTGAGGGGCGGGTAGTCGTTGAGGTAACCGTCGCCGCACTTCTCGGTCGACAGGCAGTCGGAGCTGCAGCCGTCGCCGTCGAGGACGTTGCCGTCGTCGCAGGCCTCGATCCCGAGGAAGGGCTCGCCGACGGTCGTGAGCCCCTGAAACACCGCCGGGCAGGTGTCGACGAGCGGCGGCTCGAGCAGCGGGACGCAGGTCGGCTGGGCGTTGACCATGGTGTGGAGGTAGGTGTTGACGTAGTGATCGCCGCAGACCTCTTTGGAGAGACAGTCGGCGCTGCACTTGTCGGCGTCGCGGGTCTTGCAGTTGCCGGCCCCGATGCCCACGCACTGCGAAGACGCGGTGCACGGCGTGCCATCGGCGCACTGCTTGCCGTCGTCGCACGCCTCGGCCGCCACCGGGTCGCCCTGGGCGTCGACCCGCGGGTAGTCGTTGAGGTAGCCGTCGCCGCAGACCTCGAGGGACGCGCAGTCGTCGCTGCAGCCGGTCCCGGACCGGACCGCGCACAGCCCGTCGCCGATGCCGGTGCAGGTGGCCTTCTGCGTACAGTGCGTCACGAGATCGGCGCAGTACCGGCCGTCGTCACAGAGCTCGTCGTAGGGGGAGTAGCTGTTGACGTAGGCGTCGCCACACACCTCGGGGGACAGGCAGTCCGCGCTGCAGCCCGACCCGTCGCGCGTCTTGCACTCGCCGTCGCCCTTGCCGGCGCACTGCGCGGCCGTCAAGCAGGGCGTGAAGTCGGCGCAGAACCGCCCCTTGTCGCACACCTCGAGGGGGAACCCCACGCAGTCGGGCTGCACGACGCCGTCCCCACACAGCGGGTTCTGACAGTTGCGGGTGCAGCAGTCGAAGTCGCGCGTGACGCAGTCGCTGTCGCCGACGAGGCCGACGCAGTCGGTCGCCGTCGCGCACGCCGAGCCGTCGGCGCAGTACAGGCCGTTGTCGCACTGCTCTCCCGCCGCGACGTTGATGTAGGCGTCGCCGCACCCGGCGACGCTGCAGTCCTTGTTGCACGTGTCCGTGTCGGTGGGCTGCGGGAGATCGGGGTTGCCGCCGTCGCAGGCCTCGCCCGCGGCGGGGTTGACCTTGCCGTCGCCGCAGAAGGCGTTGGTGCAGTCGGCGTTGCAGGTCGCCGAGTCGCCGACGCCGTCGTCGCACTGCTCGGGCGCGACCTGGGCGCCTTGCGCGTCCTTGTGGGTGTAGCCGTTGACGTAGCCGTCACCGCACACCTCCTCGGAGGCGCAGTCGGCCGAGCAGCCGTCGCCGTTGACGACGTTGCCGTCGTCGCAGACCTCGGCGCCGTCGACGAACCCGTCACCGCACCGGGCGTCCTTGCAGTCCCAGTTGCAGCCGTCGTGGTTGTCGAGGTTGCCGTCGTCACACTGCTCGCCCTGATCCACCTCGCCGTTACCGCAGAGGGTCACCTCCGGGTTGAAGCAGTGCTGGTTGTCGGCGGTACACTGCCAGCCCGCGGGGCAGGTCGGGCCACCGTCAGCGCAGGTCACGCTGCTCGGTGAGAAGCACGCCGAGAGGGGAGCAAGGGCCGCCATGGCGGCGAAGGCGATTCCGATTCGAAGCATGGGATCCTCGCGAGCGCTCAGAAGCCGAACGTCGCCGTCAACCCGGCCTGGTCGGGGCCGAAGTACGGCACGACCGAGACGGGGGCGGCGGCAGCGGGGGAGTCATCGGGAGCGGGCTCGTCGGTGGTGATCGGGCGCTCGCGGTTGACGATGAACAACACGATGCCGGTCGCGACCGTCGCGCCGCCGACCGCGTAGGCGATGGTGCTGATCGTCTGGAAGGTCTGGCCTTGGCTCTTCTTGGAGGTCAGGCTCGAGGTCGGCGCGCACGTCCCGACCTGCCCGCTCAGGTCGACGAGCACCCCGGCGTCCGTGGTGAGCGAGAGCGGCGCCGCCGCGTTGCACGCCGCGACCCCCGAGTCGTAGTCGTCGAAGGACTTCTTGGTCTGCCAGGTCATCACGCCGCCGCCGGCGAGGATCGCCACGCCGCTGCCGAGGACGGCCCAGGGGATCCAGGTGTCGAACTCATGCACGTAGCGGGTGACGAGCTCGAGCGGCACCATCTCGATCTGGATGGTGTTGACCTGGCCCTTGATGAGCTTGGGCTGCAGCTGCTGAGTCTGAAAGCCGGTCTTGGTGGCGCTGAGCGTCTTGGTCGTCTCGGGGCGCACGACCCCGCTCCACTTCCCGGGGCCGACGAAGAGGTCGACGCCGTCGAGGGTCACCTTGGCGCCGGGCTCGTCGGTCTCGATCACCAGCTCCGCGAGCTCGGTCTCGTAGAGGAGCTTGGTATAGCGGTTGACCTGCTCGCGCTGATCGTCGGTGAGCGGCGCGCCGCCGAACCGCATCGAGGCCTCGAGCTCGGTGTAGGCCGCGGCCGGATCGTCGAGGTTCATCAACGCCTTGGCGAGGTTGAAGTGGATCGCCGGGTGGTCCCAGTGGGTCAGCGCCTCCCGGTAGAGGTCGACGGCGCGCTTGAAGAAGGCCTCCTTCAGCAGATCGGTGGCCTCGTCGAAGAGCTTGGTCGCCGCCTCCTGCTCCGCCTTCGACACCCCGGCCGCCCAGGGGCGGTCGGCGTCGGCGGCGGCGGCGGGCGGCTCGGCGGGCAGGGGATCGGCCAGGGCGGGCCGCGACGCGAGCGCGGCCGCGAGCAGCAGGGCGATGGGTATCCATCGAAGGGCACGGCTCGAGCTCACTTCAACACCTCCACGACCCCGCCGCGGGTCTGTTCCTTGAGTCGCCGGAGCGCATCTTCCTTGGCGAGCTCGGCGGCCTTGCGCCGCTGCTCGACCTCCCTGAGCGCCACCTGCAGGTTGTCGTTGGCCTTGGTCGCCGCCAGCCGCGCCGCGTTCGCCTCCACCGCGCGCTGCTCGGCCACGCGCCGGGCGGTGCTGGCCTCGACCGCGAGGTCGCGCGCCTTCTTCTCCGACGCCTGGGCGTCGACGAGGGCCTTGGCGAGCTCCTCGCGGCTCTTGTTGGCCTCGGCGAGGGCCTTGCTCTCGGCCTCGCGGGCGGCGTCCTTCTCTTTCTCGGCCGCCTTCACCTCGGCGAGGGCGTTCTCGGCCTGGGTCTTGCGCCGCTCAGCCTCCGAGGCCGCGTCGGTCGCCCGCACCTCGGCCTGGCGGGCCGCGACGGCCTGGCGCTCGGTCTCCTGGCGCGAGTCGTTGATGATGTAGAGCGCGACCGCCGCCGCCGCGAGCAGCAGCGAGACCACGACCGCGCCGGCGACGAGCAGCGTCTTGCGGATGCGCGCCGCGCGCATCGAGAGCGCGATGACGGCCTTGAGGAACTGCTGCTGCACCTCGGGCAGCTCGCCGCGGAAGCGCCGCGTGAACCGCTTGGCCTCCTCGGCCATCTCGCCGCGCCACAGGAGCCCGGCGTCGCGCTTCTTGGCGTGCCACTGCCGCGAGGTGTTGCGCAGCTGCTCGAGGAAGACCGCGTCCTCCTGCCCCTCGTCGAGCCAGCGCCGCAGCTGCGGCCAGCCATGGATGAGGGACTCGTGGACGATCTCGACGGTGGCGCCGCTGCCCCCGCCGCCGGTCTGGACCACGAGCAGGCGCGCCGCCACGAGCTGGTCGATGGCCCGCTGCACCTCGGCGGCGTCGCCGAGCTGCTCGCGCAGATCGTCCATCGCGACGATCGCGCGCGTCCGGTCCGGGGTGACGAGGCGCAAGAAGAGCGCCCGGACGAGCTTGAGGTGCTCGCCCGACACGCCGGCGAGGACGTGATCCGCGTGCGCCGCGAGGGCGCCGGAGACGCCACCGAGCGCGTCGTAGGCCGACTTCGTGAGGAGCTTGCGCGCCGGATCGCGCTCGCTCCACAGCTTGTCGGCGGTGAACTGCAAGAGCGGCAGCGCCCCGCCGGTGTGGGCGAGGTGCTCGAGCATGTCGTTGACGATGCCCTCGGACTCGAACTTGTAGCCGGCCATCTCCGCCGGCAGCACCAGCGAGTCCCGCATGCCGTCGCGGGTCGGGGCCGTCATGAAGAAGAGCCCCTGGCTCAGCTCGTTCATGAAGTGGACGTCCTCGACGCAGCGGTCGAGGAAGTCCGACCGGATCGAGACGACCACGCGCATCGGCGAGGTGGGGTCGTCGGCGGCCGCCGTGAGGCAGGCGGTGAACGCCATGCGCTCCTCGACGTCCTCGACGAGGGTGTAGAGCTCCTCGAACTGGTCGACGAAGATCAGCAGCTTCTTCTTGTCGCGGCGCGCGTGACGGCGCAGCACGGTGCCGAAGTAGCCCGGCTCGTTGCGCAGGCGGTCGGCGCGGTGCTGCTGCTGCTCGACCTCGTCGCGGATGTTCAGCGAGGTGGCCGCCCCGCTGTCTTGGGTGACCTGCATGAGCAGCCCGGCGAGCGCCATCAGCGGCGAGCGCCCCGGGCGCACCACGCTGATCTCCCAGGCCTCGCCCGAGTTCTTCAGCGCCGGCACGACGCCCGCGCGCACGAACGACGACTTGCCGACGCCGGACGAGCCCACCACCGCCATGAGCGGGACCTCGCGCAGCCGCTGGCTCATCGCCGCGATCTCGCGGTTACGGCCGAAGAAGCGCGCCGCGTCCTGCTCCTGGAACGCGCTCAGGCCGGCGTAGGGGCTCTCCTCGACGCTGATCGCCTGGCCGGCGGCGTAGCGCCCGGGCTGGAACGGCTCGAGCGCCCGCATCAGGGCCTGGGCGCTGGACCAGCGCTCGCTCTTGACCTTGGCGAGGGCCTTGTCGACCACCCGGATCAGCTCGTCGGGCAGCTCCGGCGCGTGCTCGCGCAGGCTCGGCATCGGCTCGTCGACGAAGCCGGTCACCATCAGCTCGGTCCCCTTCAGGGGGTGGAGCGGGTGCTTACCGCTGAGCATCTTGTACATCATGATGCCGACGGCCCAGATGTCGCTCGTGTGGTCGATGGCGACCCCGTTGCCCCACTGCTCGGGGGACATGTAGGGCATCGTCCCCATGATCGAGCCGTGCCGCGTCAGCGAGGTGTGCCCCCCCTCGTTGAGCTGGGCCTCGCTGAGCTTGCCCTCGCCGTCGCTGGTCTTGTCGTCTCCCTGCACGACCTTGGCGATGCCGAAGTCGAGCACCTTGGTGACGCCACCGTCGGTGATGAAGATGTTGTCCGGCTTGAGGTCGCGGTGGACGATCCCCTGACCGTGGGCGTAGTCGAGCGCGCGCAGCACCGGGGTCATGACCTCGACCACGCGCGGCACCGGCATCGCCTTGCCGCGCGGGATGATCTTGGTCAGCTCCTGGCCCTGCAGGAACTGCAGCACCATGTAGGGGCTCCCGCCCCACTCGCCGACCTCGTAGATCGACACGATGTTCTCGTGCTCGACCCGCGCGGTCGCGCGCGCCTCGATCACGAAGCGCTCGGTCAGCTCCGGGGTGGTCGCGTGCAGGAACTTGATCGCCACCCGGCGACCGAGGCGCACGTCGCGGCCGAGATAGACGGCGCCCATGCCGCCCTCGCCGAGCAGGCGGATGATCTCGTACTGGGCGATCACCGCGCCAGCCTCGGGCTTGCCGTGCTTTGTGGCGCTCCCGCCCGGAGACGAGACGTTGGTCGACTTGCCCGTCGACCAGGCCGAGATCGAGGACCCCGTCTGGCTCGTCTGCCCGGTCTGCGGCTTGTAGTCGCCCGGCAGCACCGAGGTCTTCTCCGTCACCGGGCGCTCGGTCGCCCCGGTGATGGGGGCCGCGCTCGCGGACGGCGCCGAGGGGGCGGCGGCCCGAGCCGCCGGCGCGGGCGAGGCCGCGGGTGAGGCCGCGGGTGAGGCCGCGGCGGTCGGGCTCACGGGCGGCGGGGTCGGCTCGTCGGCGCCGGCGAAGATGATGGTCTGATCCCCCGCGTCGACCCCGGCGTCGTCGTCGGGCGGCGGCGCCACCGGCGGGAGGGGCACCGCCGCGGCCGCCCCGTCCACCGGCAAGAACGACGTCTTGTCTTCGTCGTCCTCGTCTTCGGCGGCGATCACCACCGCGGGCTGGGCGGGCGGCGCCGGGGCCGCTGCGTCCACCGGCAGAAACGACGTCTTGTCCTCGTCGTCCTCGTCGTCGTCGGCGATCACCACGGCGGGCTGAGCGGGCGGCGCCGCGGCCGCTGCGTCCACCGGCAGAAACGACGTCTTGTCCTCGTCGTCCTCGTCGTCGTCGGCGATCACCACGG